>JAYYDJ010000038.1:0-34344 GCA_036160955.1 Verrucomicrobiota bacterium
TATCTCACTAAACTTATGTTAGAATTAAAATTATAAATAAGTCATTCAATTAAGAGTAGTCCTATTGAATTAATTCCTTCATTAGTTCAAACAACTGATCACTTGAATGATATATTATTTATTATTTGCCTCCCATACTTACAATATATGTCAGAACAAAAAGGAAGAGTTCACCTCATTGGAGCAGGTCCTGGCGATCCTGGCTTAGTCACTGTACGTGCTCGTGAACTAATTGAAATTGCCGATGTTATCGTTTATGATTTTCTAGCTAATCCTAAGTTATTAGCTTGGGCGAAGCAGGATGCCGAGCGTATCTACGTAGGTAAGAGTGCCGGCCGCCATTCAATCCCACAAAACGACATAGAAGAAATTCTGATCAACCGCGCCAACCAAGGATTACAGGTTGTAAGGCTCAAAGGAGGTGACCCATTTATTTTTGGACGAGGTGGCGAAGAAATGGCTGTTTTACAAGCAAATGGAATCCCTTTTGAAATCGTACCTGGAGTTACTGCAGCACTAGCAGCAGCCGCTTACGTCGGGATACCCTTATCTCATAGGGATTATAGTTCATCGATAATATTTCTTACAGGTCATGAAAATCCAGAAAAACACACCATTACATTAGACTTTCGAAAATATGGATCCATCAATGCGACTCTTTGTATTTACATGGGTATTGGACAACTACCACGAATTGTAAGTGAACTTAAACAAGGCGGCATGCAAGGCTCGCAACCAGTTGCTGTTATCGAATGGGCCACGCTTAATAGCCAGCGATCTGTCTTCGCAACAATTGATGAAATTACCCAAGCAGTTAGTATTTCAGAAGTTCATAGTCCAGCAATGATAATCATAGGGGAAGTTGTTGCTAAGCGCTCCGAAGCAGAGTGGTTTGAGGGTAGAGCTTTATTTGGTAAACGAATCGTAGTTACTCGAAGCAGAGATCAAGCAGGAAAATTAACTCAATTACTAGAGTCCCAAGGAGCAGAAGTACTTGAACTACCATTTATTAATATCGAACAACAATTTGATCCAAAGTCTCTTGCTGAAGTATTCGCGGAAATGGCAATATATGAGTGGATTATCTTCACTAGTATCAATGGTGTACGGATATTTTTTGAACTCTTTTACAAAGCCTATAAAGATATCCGATGCCTCGGTCCAATGCGTGTTGCTGCTGTCGGAGTAGCCACAGCAAAAGAGATTGAAAAGCACCACATTAAGGTGGATCTAATACCATCTAAAGCAAACGCCGACGCCCTTGCTACCCTGTTAATAGAGGAAGAAGGAGTAGATAGTGTCAAAATTCTAGTTATAACTGGAAATCAAAATCGAGAGGATCTAGTTGATCGCTTAGAGAATGAAGGACGTGCGATAGTTGATACCTTACCGCTTTATAAGACGAGTAAAAGTGATCTTGAACAGTGTCCTGTGGCTACTAAATTCCGTAAAGAAGGTGCTGATGCGGTACTGTTTACAAGTTCATCTACCGCACGATCTTACATGCAACAGAATGCTGCACTTAAATTAGAAAAATCCGCTAAAAAACCAGTATTCGGTAGCATAGGTCCAGTCACATCAAAGACTTTGAAAGAACTTAAGCTACCCGCTGCTTTTGAAGCTGCAAGTCCAAACCTAGAGCATTTTGTCGTTGAAACAATTACTTACTTCCATAAGTGAAAAATTGTATCTTTAAAAGCATTAAGTAGATTGAATAGAATTATTATAATATTATAAATCCAGTAGAACTAAAATTATGGCTAATGTTATTATCGAAACAACTCAAGGTAGTATAGAATTTAACCTTTACGAAGACATCGCACCAAAAACATGCGAAAACTTCACTACTCATGTAAAGAATGGGTACTATAATAGCACTATTTTTCATCGTATCATAGAGTCCTTTATGATTCAAGGTGGTGATCCTACTGGAACTGGTATGGGCGGTGAATCTATATGGGGAAAGCCATTTGAAGACGAATGTGCACAAGATATTACATTCAATAAATCAGGATTACTCGCAATGGCGAACGCAGGTCCAGGAACTAACGGAAGCCAATTTTTTATTACTACCGTAGCAACACCTTGGCTACACATGCGTCACACTATTTTTGGAGAAGTAGTCAAAGGAGCGGATGTAGTATCTAAATTAGAGCAAGTCGAAAAAGGTGCAAACGATAGACCTGTTGTAGATCAGCAGATATTATCTGCAAATGTCATCAGCTAAAGAAGTATCAGTATTGGCTTTACATGGCTTCACTGGTTGCGGTGATGATTTTTTGGGATTCTCTGAAAAATGTAAGCTCATCTCTAATTGGTATTGCCCCAACCTGCCCGGACATCATGAGGGAACAGAAAATAATGCTAATATAATTAAGTGCGATCCTACGTCGACTCGCTTATTCTTACAAAATTATATTAAAAACATCTCCCCTAGCCCAAAGCTCCTACTAGGTTATTCAATGGGAGCACGCGCTGCACTCCATTTGGCATTAGATAGTACCAATGACTGGCGAGCCCTTATTTTAATTAGTCCGAATACAGGCATAAAGGAGGAGCATGATCGTAAAATTAGACGCGAAGAGGACCACAAACTGGCTGATCGTATCGAAATAGAGGGAACCTCCCGCTTTATCAAGCACTGGAAAGAAACACCTTTAATAAAAAGCCAAAAAAATATACGCGCAGATTGGCGAAAGCGTATGCAAGAGGGACGTGAGCAACACAGCCCATTGGGATTAGCCACTAGCCTGCGTGAGTTTGGTCAAGGCAATTGTCCATATTTATTGGATAAATTAAACATAATTAAAATGCCAGTGCTTATATTGACAGGATTGAACGATAAAAAATACTGTAAAATAGCCTCACAAATATGTGAGAGATTAACACATGCGGAGCATGTGGCTATAAACAATACTGGCCATATGCCCCATCTCGAACGACCAGATGAAAGTTCAAAAATAATAGATCGATTTATCTCGAAAATAGGTTTTTACAATAAATATAAATGACTTATTTGCACAATATCTAGGCACTGCTGTAGACTAATGAGTCACTCGAAAAATGTGCTTGATTAGCTGGCGTGTGCCTAATGTAAATGCATTCTCTACTCGTTGATCATTTAATTCAAGTACACCAAATAGATCCCTTAATTCTACCTCTTGAGAACTCTTTAGAATTTGCTTTGACTGTACTCGAAGAATTAAACTAACCATCATTTTAGGCACCTTATTGATAGATCCCCTTTTCCGAAGAATGGTGTTCAAATAAGTATTTTTTAGATACGGATGTGGAACAAAGCGCTTTGACCACTCTACCGTTATTAACAAAGGGCTTTCTGTCATAACAGAAAATTCACTATTTACTAGTCCGCTGTTGAAATAATTTTTTGTGATGGACTGTAAGTATTCGAGATCTTGATGCCGCCAATTTGAACCACTAAAAACAATACCATCTAATTCAAAAAGTGTGCTACTACTTTGAATTGTACCTGTTTGAATTTCTGAAACTTTTGAAGTTTGTGTAAAACTACAACTAGAGAGAAGCAGAACTACACTACAATAGGTAAAAAAAAACATAAAACTATAATAATTATCTAACATTATACGATACTTGTACAACTTTCAAATAGTCACACGTTTATCTATATCCATTTAACACCACAGGAACGTACAAGCTTAGCAGTATTGCTACTCATAATATTGTGAGCTATTCTAGATCATTTACTCTGCACCGTTTAATTATAGATTTTTTATTGGCACCAATTCAATTAGTGACATCTCACTGGGACAATTAAATCGTATTGGAGGTAGCCCTCCAAATCGATTCGATCCTGCTCCGGCCGAGACATTGAGAAACGGTATACCTATTTTTCGAAACCCGCGCGACCAGTTATTCGGAATTTTACTGTCAATAACTAATGCACCTATAAAAGGTAATCTTACCTGCCCGCCATGTGTGTGTCCTGCTAAACAAAGATCAATCGGAAGAGCATTTACTCCTAGTGCATAATCAGGTGCATGACCAAAAAGAATTCTAAAATCATAGTCCGATGAATCCTCTATCCACTGTCCAACAGCACGCTTTGCCCACTCCGGATTTTTGGACTCATGTAAACTTAAACCAAACAGACTTATATCTCCAGCATGGGTTAAAATCAATTCAGAACGCGAAGAAAGAAGCTTTAATGCCCCCAATTCTGTTTTAGGTGTGCTATATAATTCTAATTCTGTATCTCCAAAAACTCCATATGTACCATAAGGAGCGTCCGATTCTCTTATTAATCGTACTAATTTAGGAAACTCAGATTGAAATGTTGCCGGAGCTACAGCCTGCAAATAATCACCTGTATTAATTATTATATCCGGATTTAACGAGTCTATAGTTCTAAAAATTTTCTCTTCATAACTTCCAACAGCACCAGTTTGTATATCTGATAGATGCAAAATTCTTAATTTATCGCTAACTTTCGGGGATTCAATAATGATGTGCTTAACAACTAGTTTTTGTGGCTCAATATAGGTTATATAATAACGCAATCCAAACAAATCTATGGCTAAAAAAAATAATAAGTATGCACTACATGAGTATATCTTTGCTACTCGCAATGCCAAAAAACAACAAACAAGAGCTAAAATTATTAAAGATAGTGGTAAATACCATAAATTGAATACATAAGCTTCATGGATAAGATGAAAGTTAGGTCTGAGCAGACCTGATGAGAAGAATTGGTTATTTCGAAAGACTATAAAAGAGATTAAAAATGTCCAAGACAGCAAGATACATAATTTATGAGATCTAGGACGAAACCGACGACTTGAATACTCTGTCATCCCTAGTTGTATTTTTGAAAGCATTTATGAAGATGGTAGGAAATAAATTTAACAGATTAAGATTTAATACAATAGACCCTGAAATAAAATTAGTCAGTTTAGCCAATGTAAAACTCAAGTAACTAAGTTAATATAGGCCTCTTTATATCGCTCTAGTGTACCTTTTAATACTGAATCTGGTAATTTTGGTGGTGGTGGTGACTTATCCCAATCGAGCTTGTTCAGATAGTCTCTTATGAACTGCTTATCATAAGATAATTGAGCCCTACCTGATATATAATTGTCCATTGGCCAATAGCGCGATGAATCTGGCGTTAATACCTCATCAATTAAATATAGATCCCCAAGCTCATCTGTACCAAATTCAAACTTTGTATCTGCAAGAATAATGTTAGCCTTTTGCGAATGCTCTACTCCCATGGCATATAATTCCAAACTTAGAGCATGCACCTTATTAAATAACTCCAAACCAATTAGCTTTGATGCTTGAATACAATCCACCGGCATGTCGTGTCCAGCTGCTGCCTTAGTAGTCGGAGTAAATAAAGGCTTTTTTAAACGGGAACCTTCAACTAAATTTTGTGGTAATTCATATTCAAAAAGTTTACCGCTTTGCTTATAAATTTTCCAGCCAGAACCAGACAGATAACCACGTACTACAGCTTCGATTGGCAAAGGTTGCAATTTTTTAACAATCATACTTCGGTATCTAAGGTCAGGGAAATCTATCGCTAATAAATCTAAGCGATCCGAGTGATTATCAACCAAATGGTGTGATATTATTCGATCTGCTTGCTCAAACCAATACAAACTAATCTGAGTTAGTAAAACACCCTTCCCTGCAAGTCCTTCATCCATTACCACATCAAATGCTGATACGCGATCAGTGGCGACCATCAGTAATTCTTCACCCATATCGTATATTTCTCGCACTTTACCAGATGCTACTTTTGGGAAAGGTAAATCGCCTACCGTGAGCATAGCTTCACGCGGTAGTTCAAATGGAAAATCAATACTAGACATTAACTTTGCATAATCCTTTGTAACATTGGCGCAATCGGTTTCTCACTGCTAATGAGAAATTTGTCATATCTGCCGAAAAAAGACTTGCACGCTATGGCGCTCAACATAATTTCAGCCACTTCCTTATAGTTGTCCCGTTCGTCTAGCCAGGTCTAGGACACCGGGTTTTCATCCCGGCAACAGGGGTTCGAATCCCC
Source organism: Verrucomicrobiota bacterium (assembly GCA_036160955.1). Lineage (GTDB taxonomy): Bacteria > Verrucomicrobiota > Verrucomicrobiia > Opitutales > Coraliomargaritaceae. Next base: position 6,053 of record JAYYDJ010000038.1, read on the forward strand.
TACGGGATGCCATTTTAGGCATTTTAGGCATTTTAGGTATGTTATAAGGATCTTTAGTTTAGCTAACAAAATATTATAGATATGTTAATGCTATTATACGGCATAATATTGCTAAGAATACTTTACTAAAGAAACTTTCTTACTCTCATAAAATAGTATTTTCAATTTTTTGTTGTATATCACAAGGCGTAATATTTTCTATTGATCTACAGTACAGTTTTAGGATTTCATAAAGTAGTGTATGCGTTATCGCACTATATGACATTTTTTAGTAGGATCATGACTAATCAATTTTCTGGCGTCTATACCGCCTTATCAACACCCATGAATAAAGGTCTTGTTTCTTACGAGGGCCTTGAAGCTTTGATAGAACATCAATTAAATGGTGGTATTAATGGTTTAGTTGCAGTCGGCACTACAGGCGAATCTCCTACACTCAACAACGATGAACATATAGCTGTGGTTAAAGCCACAGTAAAATTAGTAAATGGTAAGGTTCCGGTAGTTGCAGGGACTGGATCCAACTCTACTGATGAAGCTATCAAACTGACACAGATGGCTGATACAGCAGGAGCTGATGCATTTCTGGTAGTTGCGCCATACTACAACAAGCCAAGCCAAGAAGGATTATTCCAACACTTTAGTCATATCGCTTCCGTTACTGATAAGCCCATAATACTGTACTCCATACCTTCAAGATGTGGCATTGAAATTAGTGTTGATATAACCGCACGACTCTATGAAAAATATCCTCATATTTGCTGCATGAAGGCTGCAGAAGGATCGTGCGAAAAAGTGATTGATTATATACGTACTCTAGGCCCTGAATTTGCAGTAATGAGTGGAGACGATGGACTTACGCTGCCATTCATGTCAGTGGGTGCTACGGGAGTAATAAGTGTTGCATCGAATCTAATAGTATCACCTCTAGTTAAAATGGTTGAAGCTGCACAGGCAAACGATTACACGACTGCTCAAGAAATATTCTTAAAGTTTTACCCATTTTTTAAAGCTATCTTTACCGAACCAAATCCAGTTCCAATAAAGTATGCCCTCAAATCAGCTGGTGTTATATTTGATGATTCTGTTCGCTCGCCACTTAGCCAACTCCAAGCAGATACTCGCAAAAAAATAGATACTTTGGTCGACGAACTTGATTTAATTAAATGATAAAAATACTATCATGCATTTGAAAATTCTTCTAATTGGTTCGCGCGGGCGCATGGGCCAAGCTATTCAAAAAATTGCTAAAAACAATAATTCAACTATCATAGCATCCTGTGATGTGGGGGATGATCCAAGTGAATATTTTAGCGTCTGCGATGTAGTCATTGATTTTAGTTTTCACGAAGTAACTTGTAGTATCGCCGAATTAGCAGCAGCCAATAACAGGCCCCTAATCATTGGTACAACTGGGCATAGCAGCGAAGAACGGATTTCCATTCTGGAAAAGACTGCTGATAAAATACCACTAGTATGGGCGGGTAATTATTCGATCGGTGTTAATACGCTCAATTACTTGACCCGTAAAGCAGCTACTATTTTAGGAAATTCCTACGAACCAGAAGTTCTTGAAATGCACCACCATGATAAAAAAGATGCACCGAGTGGTACTGCAGAACGATTAATTGATATTCTACGTGCTGAATATGAAATTAATGATAATCAAGTTGTTCATGGGCGTGAGGGCCAAATTGGAGCGCGTTCATCCAATGAAATAGGCGTACACGCACTTCGAGGCGGAGATATTGTTGGTGAACACACTGTCTACTTTTGTGGGAAAGGAGAACGAATTGAACTAACTCATCGCGCTACGGATAGAAGAATTTTTGCAATGGGAGCTATCCGAGCAGCACATTGGGTAGTCGACAAAAAAAACGGACTCTATAATATGGAAGATGTTCTCGGTTTGAGCAAATAATAGATGATTGTTAAAATATTTGGAACTATTCTCGAGCAATCACCCCTAACGGTAGTCATAGAGACTGGAGGCTTAGGTTATGAGGTGAACATCCCTTTGAGCACTGCCGAAAAATTACCTAAAATCGGTAAAGAATGTACTTTATTTATACATGCTGTTTATCGTGAAGATAGTGCAGTATTATACGGATTTATATCTAGAAATGATCGTGATTTCTTCCGACTATTAGTTGAAAAAGTTTCTGGAATTGGACCTAAGATCGGTATAAGTATATTAAGTAGATTGTCGGTTGAACTACTTCAAAATGCAATCATATGTTCAGATGTTTCACTCTTATCGAAATGCCCTGGTATCGGTAAGAAGACTGCAGAACGATTAGTCATTGAATTAAAAGATAAAGTAAGTTCTCAACAGAATTCGATTCAATTTAATGATTCTACTGCTGTAACACCGCCAAACGATCGAAATTATAGTAATTTTAAAGATGCGGTTTCTAGCCTAATAGCTCTTGGTTACAAACCAGCAGATTCGGATAAGCTTATACGAGAAGTTATTACACAACTATCTGCTAGTGCAAGTGTTGAAGAGATAATTCGTAAAGCACTTAGCTAACTAGTCTAAATCTATAGATCAATTATAGGATTCACTCAATTCTGCAGATTGTAAAAGTTCGCCCTTATAGCCTTAAATGAAGGTGTTGTATTAATACCACTGAAAGGGAGAACATTTTTTCGAGCTACCGATAGCTCCGAAATACCATTGGGAAAACTGGGTAAATTATTTTTTCTAAAATTATCAACCCCATTCCATTCTGATTTCTGAGACGTTTGCCGTAGCCTAAATAGCGATAAATTCAAGATTCTCATATCTTCAACTGGAGATAATATAAGTCGCTCAGTATAATCCAGCTGAGTGTCGACAAAGGAGTCCAGTGAGTCCGCATTTAATTGTGCATCTAAATCACTAAATTCAATCCCCTTTTTTTTAAATATATCACTGGAAAGAAGAGTACTACTATCACTGTCACTTAAAGGGGAAATCGCCATACTAAAGACAAATGCACCTAAACAAACTACAGAAAGCACAAATATAGAAGAAATAAACCATAAAGCTACGCCAAAACGTGGCTTGAATTCCAAATCTCTGGGTTGTAGTGCCTGAGGGTCGAGCACCATTTCCATCGCAGTATTTAAATTTCTTACTCGAGAATATTCACGTGCTCGAGCAGGATTTTCAGCAATTACTTTTAGTAATTGATCCTTCTGCAAGATAGAGATCTCTCCATCCAGGTACAAATTTAGTAATTCACTAAATTTTTGGTCATTCATGAAAAATCATCACCCATAAGATTACGTAAAGATTCGCGAGCGCGAGCTATACGACTTTTCACCGTGCCAATATTTATACCCAATTCTTCAGCAATAGAATCATAACTAAGATTATTAACATTACGCATTATTAGTATTTCACGGTGCTTTTCGTGTAGTGCATCCATGCAAACACTGACCCTATCTACAAACTCCTGAGTCAATGCTGCTTGTGCAGGAGACTCAGAGCTTGTTGGGAGTACATTTTCTAAGGTTACATCAGATGAATCAGAAATCGGCTCATCTAGAGATAGTGACTGACTACGCTTACGCCGAAACCAATACCAATAGCGATTATGGGCTAGATTAGTTGCAATCTGGTATAACCATGTAGAAAAAGCTGCATCACCACGAAATTTATCTAGTCCACGATGAGCACGAATAAATGCATCTTGTGTTACCTCTTCAGCATCCTGTTTATTCTTCAATAAGCTATATACTCGAGCGAAGATTCGGTCCCAGTAGCGCGAAACCATGTCCTCATATGCTGCCATATCACCTTGCCTAATCCTCTCGATTAAAGAAGCGTCAATTTGTGCAGAATTCATCCGTACAGTCATTTTTATACCTAAGAATTAATATTAGAGCACTACCCTGGTAAAATGTTCAAAATAAAAGCTATAAATCAACTATCTGCTACTTATTAAAATAAAAACCATCCATGTAATAATAGAAGGCATAGTTTTTAAATGACCACTTTTTAAACTGGTAGGTCGTCGGGGACTCGAACCCCGAACCAATTGATTAAAAGTCAACTGCTCTACCGATTGAGCTAACGACCCCTACTTAAAACGCGGATGGAAATCGCATGAACAGAAATTGTCAAGTTATTGAAATATTAAATATCAAATATGAACCTTCTAAAAAGAGCTAAACATACACTATACGAGCACATTGATCACAGAAATGTGGCTCGCCGACCTCTCGAGCTGCAAGAGCAACTTCATTAGAAACACGTAGATGACAACCCTCACACTTCTGATTAACTATAGGAACCACATAAGGTGGTCGCTTAGTCATTTTTCTAATCCGCTCATATTGATTGAGAAAAACTTCATCCACTCCGACGCGAGCCTCAACTCCTTGTTGTTTCGCTGTATCCAGTGAATCCTTTAAGGCAATCTCGCGCTCAAAAAAGACATCTAGCAAACGTTTAAGGTCAATAATCCTAGATTCTATGACAACTTTTTCTTCTTCAAATTTTTCGCGCTCCAGATCAATTTCTATCATAAGCTTAATCTCTGTCTCTTCTAATGATGAAATATCCATCTCTAACTGTTCAATTTGTTGAGTTAAGGCACGATATTCGTCATTCTTCTTAACCTCTAATTGTTGGGTGCGAAAACGATTAATAGAAGCTTCCTGATCTTTAACTTTTGCATCTAATTCGGCGCGATTAAGCTCTTTTTCTATTAGTGACTTTCTAGCATTTTCAATATTAGTTTCTTCTATACATATCTTTGCCTTTAAACTTGAAAGTTCATTTGGTATGCGCTGAAGATCTTGCTCAATCTTTAGAAGATGAATATCACGACTTTGAACAATTAATAGCTTTTCAATTTGCGGGTCAGGCATGGTAGAAGTACCGCTCACCTCTGCTAATATATCAATCTTAAAGCAAAAAGAAAATGGATAATTCAAATATACAAGACTGCATTGACGATGCTACTTTTGATTTTACACTTGGAGAGTCAATCAGTGCCATAAACAAGCTAACTAAAATAACGCAATTACATCCAGAAAGCTTTTCTGCGTGGTTAGCGCTTACAGAGGTGCTTTTCTCCGAGAAGCAGCACGAATTATCTCTAGAAGCTGCAGAAAATGCCTTCGCGCTTAATCCAAAGGATATACATATAAATACAAGTTTATCACGTATATGGGTTGCTCGCGGAAACAAAGAAAAAGCTGAATACTATAGCGCTCAAGCTAGAATGCTTGGCTGGAAAAATGAATTGAATAATCAGTCAGAAAAGGAGACACTATAACACCAAAATTAAGCACATACATCTAGACAAACAATTAATCAACAAGTATGGAAGACGTCACTTATACGCTCGAATTTGAAAAACCTTTACGTGAACTCGAAAAGCAGTTGACCACCCTACAAAAGGTATCACAAGAATCCAAAGTTGATGTGAGTAGTGAAATATTAGCTATCGAAAAGAAGATTGAAGCTATGAAGGTCGAAATCTACTCAAACATTACAGCTTGGCAGCGTGTTCAACTTTCTCGTCACCCAAAGCGCCCCTATTCCTATGACTATATTGAGCGGATTTTTACCGGATTCGAAGAACTGCACGGCGATCGAAGATACAAAGATGATCCTGCCATTGTAGGCGGACCAGCTTTTTTAGATGGGCAATCCGTGATGGTTATAGGCCAACAAAAAGGGCGTAACACAAAAGATAATCTAAACCGAAACTTTGGATGTCCTCACCCGGAAGGATACCGTAAGGCAATGCGTCTTATGGAAATGGCAGAGAAATTTAAAATGCCTGTTATCACTTTTATTGACACTCCAGGTGCCTACCCTGGAATCGGAGCTGAAGAAAGGCACGTAGCAGAAGCAATAGCTGTTAATATACGAGACATGAGTACATTAAAAGTGCCAAGCATGACTATAGTTATTGGTGAGGGAGGCTCAGGAGGAGCTTTAGGTATGGCAGTCGCAGATGAAGTCATGATTCTGGAGAATGGATACTATTCTGTAATCTCGCCAGAAGGATGCGCTGCGATATTATGGAAAGATCGCGCAGCAGCTCCTTTGGCAGCAGATGCTTTACGGTTTAGCCCTGATCACCTCTTAAAATTTGGTGTGGTTGATCAGATAATTTCTGAACCTGTGGGTGGGGCACAACGAGATTATGATAGTACAGCCGCTGCATTGAAGTCTGCCATAATTGAATCTCTAAATATACACTCAAAAAAGAATCTACAGCAGTTACTAGACACCCGCTATGCTCGATTTAGAAGGCTAGGAGTATTCGCTGACAATTGATTCTTTATACTAATAATAAATGATTTCTTAAGAAATAGTACCTGCGCACAATCAAAGAGTGATTCTTAGACCGTCATATGCTAAGCGGACGTTTTTAGGTAATTTTGATTCAGTTCTATCGTGATCAACCTTGTAGGTCATGTGTGTAATGTAAGTCATTTTGTTTTTCATCTCGCTCGCCGTAGTTACTGCTTCTGATAAACTCATATGCGAAGGATGTGGTTCTGGCCTTAATCCATCAAGAACCACTAGATTAGCTCCTTTAGCCATCTCACGAGCAGGTAGACTAACCAGCTTGCAGTCTGTAAAATATGCTAACTTCTTGCCAGTACTAACCTCCGTGAAAATAAGTCCAAGCACCCTCATAGTACCATGGGGCAAATACAAAGAATCAATATATCCTCCAGGCAAATTTAGTCGTGTAGGCATTTCTCTTGGAGAAAAAGCCGGATATCCTCTAACTTTTGCCTTATCTTGAATCGCATATGGAAAAACTTCTTTTATTCTCTTAATACCATCCGCAGTAGAAAATACAGGTAAAGCCACTCCATTCATTGAATCACAAAAACGGCGCAGATCATCCATGCCCATGATATGATCAGCATGCGAATGCGTTAAAATAAACGTATCAATTTTGCGGATATCATTATCAATACATTGTAATCTAAATTCAGGAGCAGCATCTACCTGTATGTGATGACCGCCCATTTCTACATGAACAGAGCAACGAGATCGCCAGTTTTTTCTATTACTCAAGTCACACCCACCCTCTGGATGTGCAATCATAGGAACACCTTGGGAAGTACCAGTACCTAAGAAAATGATCTCCATAAAAAGTAAGATTATTTAGATATAATACGAAGGCAATGGAGATTACTGATAAGATAATAAAAATGTACCCGTTGTTAGTAGCTAACCGTAATCTTTCATTACCCAACAAACAGACTTTAGTGAAAATATGAAAAAAGTAATACTCTAAAAGCTTAGATTAATAGTATAAATTATGCTAAAATTATAAACCTACTGCATAGCACTTTCACGCTCCATAAGAGTTGGATGCGAGTAGTAAAATGAGCTATACAACGGATGAGGTGTTAGATTACTTAAATTCTCGGTGTGTAATTGACGCAGAGCCGATATTAATGGCTGAGAATCACCCATAGCATGATTTGCAAAAGCATCAGCTTCATACTCATGTCGACGCGATATAGCACTTCCAATTGGGCTCATCCAATAGCTAATTAATCCACCCATCGTTAGAAATAATAAGAAAATAGGTAGTATCTGTTGTTCGAGACTTAATCCGGTAAAGTAAAATGAATGTGCTAACTGAGTCGATGATGAAAGCCATCCTAGCAGTGCAAAAAGTAAAAAGGACATTACTCCAGATACTAATAACATTTTGGGTATATGACCTAATTTATAATGACCAATCTCGTGCGCTAATACGGCTTCAATCTGACTTTCGCTCATTTGCTCAATTAATGTATCATAGAGAACAATGCGCCTTAAGCTTCCAAATCCTGAAAAAAAAGCATTGGAGTGTCCAGAACGCTTGCTGCCATCCATTACTAATATCGACTTTGTCTTAAATCCTGTTCGCTCAGAAAGCGCAAATAATCGCTTCTTAAGATCCCCTTCGTCAATTGGCTCTAATTTGTTGAATATAGGCATAATAAACATCGGATAAACCACTACCATAACCAGTTGAAACAAATAAATAACGACGAAGCCGTAGATCCACCAAGCACTTCCGGCTAATCGCACACAATAAAGTAAAAGCGCTACAATAGGTATCCCCAATAAAAGAGTAATAACGCCACCCTTAAGTTTATCGGATAACCACAACTTAAGAGAGCATTTATTGAAACCGAAACGCTCCTCTATACGAAATGTACTCCACCAATCAAATGGAAAGCTGGGTAAACCTAGTAGAAAAAGGATTAAACAAAAAACAAGCGATTGTGCCCAAACGCCATGTCCAATGTTTTCAATGAAAAAATTAAACAACATTGGTAATACGCCCAATAGTATAAGAATTCCAAGGACGATAGCATCATAAAATCCTTGAACCACACTGAATCGAGACTTCGCAACAGTATATTCGATAGACTTAAAATAACTAGCGGGTTCAACAAAATCACTTAAGGACTCAGGAATTTTTGAAGAATGATTACGCAAAAAACGCAAATTAGTCAACTCAAGTGCCGTGCTTACGATAAGCTTAAGTAGAAGCAAAAAAATAAAACTCGCTACAAACCAATTCATTATCTAAGTAAATTTTAAAAAGTATAAATAGCCAAGCAGAGACTTTTAAGTCAGCTATATTTAAAGAAATCTTACACATAGTGTGGTCATGATATCTGCTTAATAATCTCTACAATAGGCAAAAATAAAGCTATGACTATGAAACCTACGACTAATGCAAGAAATACAATCATGACTGGTTCAATTATTGAGGTAATTGATGCAACAGCATTGTCCACATCCTCATCATAGTTATCGGCGATACGATTTAACATCTCCGATAGTTCACCTGTCTCTTCACCTACATCGACCATACTAGTCACCATGCTTGGAAAGACTGACTCACGCTCCATAGGCGCAGATAATGATTCACCATCACGAATACTGTTATGAACTCGATTAAGCGCATTAGAGAAATAGATATTCCCTGTGATATCTCTAGTAATTGTAATAGACTGAAGAATTGGCACTCCGCTTGATAGAAGCGTGCCAAAAGTACGAGTGATACGTGCGATATTAACCTTGCGAACGAGGTCACCTAATTTGGGGATGTTTAATGCAAACCAATTGGAAATTTTAGATCCAATTTCTGTTTTGAGCAAATATTTACCACCTACAAAAAAGACTATGAGACCTATTAATGTTACTACAAAATTACCACTAATAAAGTTACTAACATTAATAACCAACTGAGTAGGGCCTGGTAAAGATGCTCCGGATAACATATCCTCAAAAATTGACTGAAACTTTGGCACAACTACTATCATTAAGAGTACGACAATCGCGATCGCTACACTAACTACAACTATCGGATACACCATAGCTGACTTTACCTTCTTTTTGGTCCGTTGAGATTTTTCCATAAATCCTGCTAGGCGACTCAATACTACATCTAATACACCGCCAACTTCACCAGCACGAACCATGTTGATAAACAATTTTTCAAAGATCTTAGGATGCTGGGCTAGCGCGTCGGAAAAAGTACCGCCAGATTTCACATACTCAGCAATTTGCTCCAATACTGCCTTGAATCGGATATTTTTCTCCTGACGTATCATGACCTCTAAAGATCGAAGTAACGGCAAACCTGCTTGAATCAAAATGGCTATTTGCCGAGTAAAAATAGTTAAGTCCTGTTGCTTTATGACTTTACCAAATACTATCCCAGATTTTTTTTTGATTTTTACTGAACCCGCATCCTTTTTTTTGTTTGGACTCGCTGTAGATTCATTTAATAGAACCACTTTTGTTGGCATCAAACCCATAGAGCTCAACTTAGAGTTCGCCTCAGAATCGCTCAAAGCTGTTATCGTTCCGTTTTTTTGTTTTCCGTTAGAATCAAAGGCTGAATAAGAATATTTTGGCATAAGAAGTGTAATTAGGTGTATTTTAGTACTTCTTCAATCGTAGAGTTACCATCAAAAATAGCGCGTAAGCCATCATTTCGTAAACTACGCATACCTTGCTCTAAGGCTTTCTGACGAATAGCTAGAGTCGGTGCACGTTGGTTAATTAATTCTCTAATTGCATCGGATACTACAACCATTTCAAATAAACCAACTCGTCCACGATACCCTGTATTGCTACATTTAGAGCACCCTTCTCCGTAATAGAAGTCTTTATCTGTAATTTCCAATGGATCGACCTCCATCATATCTATTAACTCTTGACTTGGTTGATATGCACTACGGCAATCGGGGCAAATTCTACGGACTAGGCGTTGTGCCAATATTGCTTCGAGCGAGGCAGAGATTAGAAAGGGTTCTAAACCCATATCCACTAGACGAGTAACAGCTCCGGGAGCATCATTAGTATGCAGCGTGCTAAGCACGACGTGACCTGTAAGAGAGGCCTGAACAGCAATCTGAGCAGTTTCAAGATCGCGTATTTCACCTACCATAATTTTATCTGGATCCTGTCGTAGGAAAGCACGAAGGCCTCTGGCAAAATCAAGTCCTACTTGATGATTTACAGCAACTTGCATGATCCCATCTATTTCATACTCTACTGGATCCTCAGCAGTTAATATTTTTGTTTCTACTGTATTAACTTCACGTAAAGCACTGTATAGTGTGGTCGTCTTACCAGAACCAGTTGGACCAGTAACTATGAAAATACCATTAGGTCGATTTACTAGTTCACGAATAGTAAAAAGTATGTCACTAGGCAAGCTAAGTGCTTCTAAATCCAAATTAACCACAGACTTATCTAAAACTCTTAACACAACACTTTCACCAAATTGAGTTGGTAGAGTAGAAACACGTAAATCAACAGGCCTTCCTGCAATAGTCATTTTAATTCGACCATCTTGCGGCACGCGCGACTCAGAAATATTCATATTGGACAGAACCTTTATACGAGAAATGACTGGTATGGCTAAATTCTTAGGTGGAGGTGCCATCTCATAGAGTGCGCCATCTATCCTATATCGAATACGAAACTGATCTTCGAAAGGTTCGAAATGAACATCGGAAGCTTTGTCTTTAATTGCCTGTTGTAGTACTAAATTAACGAAACGAATTATTGGAGTTTGGTTAGCAACATCTGATAAATGTTCTTCCGAAATTTCTTCATCGGTTTCTGAGAACTTGTCACCTAAACCTCCTAATATTTCATCAATGGATGTATTTTCTTCTCCGTAAGTATTTATTATTAATCTATCAACAATAAGTGGATCACATATAACGATGGTAATATCCTTATTTAAGGAGAAAGTAAGGTCGTCCACTATACTTTGATTAAATGGATCTTTAGCGAGTAACTTTAGTGATGTCCCTTCTATTTCATATGGAACTACTGCGTACATACGTGCAATGTCAGCGCTTACAAGCGATGCAACTGATTCAATTATACTAATATCACTATTATCAACATATTGATAACCCAAATAATCTGCAATTGAAGACAACAACTTAGATCGATCAATAAGATCTGCATCAATGACTGCATTAGCTAATGATTTACCAGTCTTGCGGTGAGAATCATTCAATTCATCAAGCACATTATCATCCAACAAATCAGCTGATTTTATAATATCATAAATAGTAGAATTGTGGTCTTCGAACATAAAAAAATCGCGCTGCTACATTTATTTTTATTACTGTAATTGTGCCCCAGCAGCCAACAGCTTTTCTCTCATTGCATCAGGTAATTGGGCTTTTGATAATGCCTCTTCAGCTGAAATTAATTTCTCACTGTAAAGTCTCATTAAATAATTATCTAAGCCAATCATCCCTAGTCTTGCGCCTGTTTGAATATCAGAACCAATACGAAAGGTCTTATTCTCACGAATAAGCTGAGAAATAGATGTGGTTGTGACCATAATTTCGAAAGCTGCTACTCGCCCTCCGCCAACTTTCTTACAGAGAACTTGTGAGATAACTGCCACAATTGATGATGCTAGTTGCGTCCTAATTTGATCCTTCATACTAGATGGAAACGCATCTATGATTCGATCAACTGTACGCGCAGCTCCAGTTGTGTGCAACGTACCGAAGACTAAATGACCAGTTTCTGCAGCACCTACTGCTGCTTCAATCGTTTCTAAATCACGCATTTCTCCAACTAATATAACATCTGGGTCTTGGCGCAGCGCAGCTCGAACGGCGTCGGCAAAAGAAGGAACGTCTACTCCCACCTCACGCTGAGTGAGAATACAATTTTTGTGCGGGTGATAATATTCAATAGGATCTTCAATCGTAATTATATGCCCATAGTTGTGAGTATTAATCCAATCAATCATTGAAGCTAGTGTAGTAGACTTACCAGAGCCAGTAGGACCGGTTACTAGTATTAAGCCACGCGGACGACTTATAAGTTCTTTAACCATTTCGGGAAGACCTAAGTCTTCAAAGGAAAAAATTTCACTGGGAATTTGGCGTAAAACCATACCATAGGATCCTTTTGCACGAAGAACACTTACACGAAAACGAGCACGATCCATAAACGTGAAACCGAAGTCGATACCGCTTAATTCTTTCAGTCGATCCTGATTAGCAGGGGAGGTTATTGAACGCATCAATTCTTCTGTACAGTCAGGAGTCAAAGGATCACCGTCTACAGCAGAGATGCTTCCATCCACACGTAAAGCAGGAGATTGACCGACTTGTAAGTGTAGGTCGGAAGCTCCTTGCTTCACCATCATATCTAATAGTTCGTTGATAGCATACTTCATGTTATAATATTTCGAAAAATAAATATTGGGAGTTAAAAATATTTTATAGTGGATCCGACACAGTAGCGTTCAAGACCTCCTCACAAGTAGTAACACCTGCTAAAATTTTACGGATACCATCTTCTCGCATTGTACGCATACCCATCTCCCTAGACTTATTTCGTATGGATACAAGGCTAGCTTCTTCGTAAACCATCTGCTGTAATTCTTCTGACATTGTAAACATTTCAAAAATACCAATACGTCCATGAAATCCTGTAGAATTACATTTTGCACATCCATTACCCTGCATAAATTTTGCATCGTTAACCTGATCTGGACGAACACCTAATGATTTGAGCAGTTTTTCATCAGGTTCGTGAGGTGCTTTGCATGCAGGGCAAATTCGCCTGACTAGACGCTGAGCTAATACCGCTCTTAATGATGCCGATACCAAAAATGGCTTGATTCCAATATCAATTAAACGACTAACTGCGCTGGGTGCATCATTAGTGTGCAAGGTACTAAATACCATATGACCGGTAAGGGATGCGTTGACGGCTATTTCGGCCGTTTCACGATCACGAATCTCTCCTACCATAATAATATTAGGTGCTTGTCGTAACATAGAGCGTAAAGCTGCCGAGAATGTCATGCCTACATCACGCCTAACTTGAACCTGATTAATGCCAACCATTTCATATTCTACAGGATCCTCAACTGTAATAATTTTACGATCAGGATGATTAATGTAGTTTAGCGCAGAATACAAAGTCGTCGACTTTCCTGAACCAGTCGGACCGGTTACCAAGAAAATGCCATCTGGCATTGCTATGATGCGCTCAAAAGTAGCTTGATCATCGCTAAAGAAGCCGAGTTGTGGCAAGCCCAAGTTCAAGCCCTCTTTATCGAGTATACGCATGACAATACTTTCACCGAAAGCGGTAGGTAAAGTAGAAACGCGCAAATCTATAACCTTAGCACCAACTGTAATATTTATACGTCCATCTTGTGGCACACGCTTTTCAGCGATGCTAACATCTGACATAAGCTTTATCCTGGAAACGATTGATGGCTGTAAGCGCTTAGGTGGATTTTCGACTTCATGTAAAACACCGTCTATACGATATCGTATTCGAAAACGCTTTTCAAGTGGCTCCATGTGTATATCCGAGGCACGTAGTTTCAAAGCCTCAGAAATCACCATATGCACAAACCGAATTATCGGTGCCTCTTCCTCTGAGGTGTCCTCCTCACCACCACTCGGTAAAATCAATGTATCCGTATCGATGACCTGCATGTCTGAAAAGATATCATCGACCTCACTGGCACCAATTTGAGCGCTATCATAATACTGGTGAATCGAATTTAAAATAGCTGATTGTGGGGCTACCCTACATATTACAGAGCGTTTTAAGACATGACTTATAGTATCGATAGAATCCATATCCAATGGATCACTAACAGCAATTTGAATCTCCGTTTCATCCACCTCTAATGGGAAAACTTTATATTTAGAGGCTAAATCATAGCTGAGTATTTTAAGCGCATCGCCTGATGCGCGTACTCCCGAAAGATCAACGACATCCATGCCAAACTCATCAGCTAGTAACTTAGAAACTTCCATAGGGGAAGTGCCTAATGAATCAATTAATTCCTCCAGATTTGTTTGGATATCCCCCTTATCGCTCGGCGCGGTAGAATCCTCTAATTTTGATCGAATATCATTACTCGCAGTAACATCAATAACACCCTTGTCCACAAGAAGTTGAAGTACAAAGTCATCTGTTGAATTCACGTTATTTTAGAGCTAAATATTATTACATTAGTTAACGACTTACACTCATAAGAAACTCCGCATTCGTTGTCGTCTTTTTAATACGTTGAATGAGCATTTCCATGGCATCAGTAGATGGCAAGCCCTTCATCGCCCTGCGAAGAGAATAAATTTTAAGCATTTCATCGGGGTGATAGAGTAATTCCTCCTTTCGAGTACCACTCTTATCCATACTCAAGGCTGGAAAGATACGTTTATCAGATAATCCACGGTCGAGATGTAGTTCCATATTACCAGTACCCTTAAATTCTTCAAAAATTACTTCATCCATTTTACTTCCTGTTTCAACTAAAGCTGTACCTAATATTGTTAAACTTCCCCCACCTTCTATATTTCTAGCTGACCCAAAGAAACGCTTCGGTTTCTGAAGAGCATTAGCCTCTACGCCACCTGATAATATTTTACCGCTACTTGGCATCATAGTGTTATAAGCTCTCGCCAATCGGGTAATTGAATCCAGCAAAATCACAACGTCTTGTCCGACTTCTACCATACGTCGTGCTTTTTCGATAACCATCTCTGCTGCATGCACATGACTTTCAGCTGACTCATCAAAAGTTGAGCTGATAACTTCTCCATGTACTTGACGCCGAAAGTCAGTTACCTCTTCTGGGCGCTCGTCAATAAGCAGAATAATCAAATGTGCTTTAGGGTAGTTCATCTGGATAGCATTAGCGATTCCCTGAAGCAAAACAGTTTTTCCGGTACGTGGAGGTGCTACAATTAAGCCTCGCTGACCAAAGCCAACTGGCGTCAAACAATCCACTACACGCATAGACAGATTGTCCCAATTAGAATCACTGCTAGTTTCCATCAAAATACGCTCTGTTGGATAATAGGGAACTCCTTCGGTAAATGGAACAACTTCTCTTAATTTATCGGGATCCAAACCCATTACAGAATCAACCTTTATAACAAATGGACACGATTCTCCCTCACGATGCGGATGTAATTGGGCTTTAACAATATGACCAGCAAGTAAGCCAAAATGTTTGATTATAGCCTGCGGAACATAAGCACACAAAGCAGTAGTGCGGTAACTATCACGCTGGTAAACTAATAAGCCACCTTCACCATCTTCGAGTAAGTCCAAGACCCCGGTAGTCATAATCGCCGAGTTTTTATCCACAGCATGAGAAACAAGGGCATTAATCAACTGATCTCGATTAGGAGCATTCGATATACTTAGCTCTAGGCTATCTACCTCCTGACGTAATTCAGCAATAGGAAGATCATAAATTCGGTTGAAGTTTAAAGCATCTTTATCCAAATCAGCGTTTAACTCTTTAGCCAGATCTTCAATTTTTGATATGTTGGCAATCGATTCATCATTTGGTAATTCTCCTAACTCAATCGGAGATACTTCATCACGAATAATCTTCTTTTTTTTCTGCCAATGACCTTTGTTTTTAGGTCCTTTATTTTTATTAAATCGCTGATTTCCTCTTCCACGCTGCTGCCTTCCATTACGCCTTTCTTTTGGAGAAGTCGATGTAGTATCCGCAGAATCACCGTCCGCTTTGATCTGGCTGTCGCCAGCTTTATCTATAGCGCCTGAATGGCTATCCTCTCGAGCACCTTCATTGACCGGTTCCTTATGGTCAGTAATAAGCGTTTCTTGAGCAGCATCTACATAATGATCAGCATGCTTGCTCTGTCCGGAATTTTTAACTTCGCTCGACGCGACCGAATCATTATTTTTTTCAATACTCATAGGTATATAATAATACTAATTAATAAGACAAACGTTATAGGGATAATAACTTGGGCAGTTTTGCACTAAATTAGGCATCAACAATTTTTAATAAATGTATAACTTGTTTTTTAAGAAAAGCTAGGTTACCAGAATTAGATATAATAAAGTCAGCGGCAAATACCTTTGATTGGACAGGCAACTGTGATCGGCTACGTCGTTTAAACTCTTGCGATGAATTGGATGAAAAATTCATACGCTGAATGGCAACTGAGTCCGTACACACAACACAAACAGAGAAATCGAAAGAATTTTCAAGTTTTTTTTCAAAGAGTAAAGGAACTTCAACTAAATAGTTAAGACTTGGGTTAAGTTCGATCAACTCCTCGTAATTACGTATGATTTTAGGATGCAAAATTTGCTCCAACCAATTGAGTTGTTTGACATCGTTAAAAACTATTTTGGCAATCTTCTTCCGGCAAATACTGCCTTCATCGTTTAATATGGCTCCACTCCAGCGCTCGTGTACTTTGTCGCGCACGATTGGATCGGTTTCCAAAATTGAATGGCTAATTTGATCCGTTTGTATTGTACGCCAGCCATAATCAGCAAACAACTTTAAAACTGTGGATTTTCCACAACCATAACCTCCTGTTAGACCAATCTTCAAAAGAAAAACAATTTATTAGTTATAATATAGATAAGTTCGAAAGATACAATATCTAAGCTTGGACAGATAAATATTATAAGAGATTGTAATTATAGATACAACAAACCTAGGGCATGCTATAAACATCTTGCATTGCAATCCTATATACATAACAAATGTTCACTCTTTTGGAGAGATGGCAGAGTGGCCGAATGCGGTTGTCTTGAAAACAATTGAGCCATAAAGGTTCCGGGGGTTCGAATCCCTCTCTCTCCGCCATATTTTGTAGCTTGATAATAGATATATACTAATTATTTCAAATTTTAGTCTAAAGCTTGCATCTTATAGCACTTAATAAAATTAGTTTGAGGTAGTCTTATTAGTTTTTACTCCTATCAATTGCATTGCTTCTTGAAGTCGATCATTTAAAATTTCTAGCAATAATGAATGCGCTCCCATAAGCGCTGTCATCTTTATAGAGGTATAGACTCCACGCTTAACCAAATCCTCTGCTATCTCTGCAACATCACCACCAGGGCCTGCATGCCTTCCCTCAAGCAAAAAAAACATTGCTACAATTAGTTGACCGCCAGAAAAGTTAGATATTTGAGCCAAATTCTCTAACAAAGGGTCATTAAAATCATACTCATTACCATCACGTCGCTCCATTGAGCAGGCAATTATTTCATGCCGTAGTAAAATCGATAGCTGATCAGCGACTTTGTTTCTAATTACATTAACTGCTTTTATTGGAGTACCATGATCTACTAGAGCAATTTCTAACTTTGGCGCAGATATACTTCGAGTAAGTTCCTGAACATGAGCTTGGAGTATTTTAGCAAGGCGAATATCTGGTTGATCAATGTTATGCCCACAAAGTGGTGCTGCTATTAAAACATGTAAATCTGGATTATCTTGCCGAAATGAATCAATTACTTGAGGCAAATACTGGGAGATTGCTAGACTAGGTCCTAAAAAAAGCGGGACTATAATAAATTCATTCTGTCCAGATTTTATTGCTTCCCTCATCGCACGTTTAACAATCGTTGCCTCTATGTTATCGACTTCCACTTTTGGCACCTTATGCGAATGCAAAAGACTAACTGCTTGGATAGTATGTGAAGATAACAACGATAGCCTCTTGGCTAACTCTCGTAATTGGATGGTTGCGGCCGGAGATAATGAACCGTTATCAACTAAATATATATCTGGCTTAGACATAAATGAATAAAAAGCTAATATAAAGTACAGAGGAATGATAAAAATGTTTGCGCGTCACTAGAGATGTATCAAAGTTAATCATTATGCAAATTTCGATCCGCTCATATATCCTACTAATTACTGTCTTTACGGTACTTTCCGCTTGCACTCGCAAGCAACCACCGTCCCCCGTAGACACTTTAATGAGTTCCAGTATTGATATAGGACAAAATGATTTAATCATAACTAGTGACTATGGCGACTATGGCTTAGGAGCTGATGGGCTTGAATTGCGTGATGATCAAAATAGCATTGAAAATGGCTACTATAATGGGAAAGAAATGATAGTCGGTAAACTACCAAGTATTTACTTCGGCTTTGACTCAGCTTCAATCCCTACCACAGAACGAATAAAGCTTCAAGATGTAGCTAATTACCTTACAAACAACCCTAGTGAGAATTTACTAATAGAAGGACGAAGTGATTGGTATGGAACTGCTGATTATAATATAGCTCTTAGTGATAGACGGGCTAATAGCGCGCTTGAATATCTCAAAACATTAGGAGCAGATACGAGTCGTATAGAGACACTTTCTAAAGGTAGCTTAGAAGCTACAATTGGATTATCTAAAACGCAGGCTAGTCAGGATAGAAGAGCAGACCTAATTTTACTGAAGTAATATACTTAGCAAGGTCATTAGATCTGCACGAATGCAAATCGAATAGTGCTGTAAATTATAACTAGCACCCAAACTAGGACCAATATTTAGTCTTTAGCAATAAGCTATTTAATGCGGTAATACAATAAACATTATTGCCATTACTAAAGTAGGAAAGAGTGCGCCCAGAACTAATTTAAATGGTGATACGCCTTCCTTTCCGAAATATTTACTTAGTAAGCTCTGACCAGCTGGATTTGGAGCATTCGCAATAACAGTCAAACCACCGCCTGTGACTGCTCCTGCAACCACTGCATATTGAAGTGCAATCGATCCATCCACTCCTTTAGCAAATGATGGCACTTGTGAGGCTAAGAAAGTAATCGCTGCATTATCATTAAAAGCGGTTAAAACAGTAGCACCTAAGAATAGCGGGACTTCACCTAATGAAGAAAGTACAGGAGCGATCCACCATCCTTGTAAGCCACCATGAGTGACTAATCCAGCCAAGAAAAACCCAACGAGTATAGGGCTCTTTAGAGACATAGCATATTGATGATGATCTGTCGCAATATTAAAAGCTATGAAGACCAGAAATCCACCAATAAATAGCGCTGGATGGTGTAGAGTAAACACAGTCCATGCTAGAAAACATAAGTGAATAGCTATAATCCAAGCAGGCGCAGGTTCTTCATACAAATCATCAGTAATCGTCTTCTGTTCTACTGCATTAGAATTTAACTGAGCAAAATCCTTACGGAAAAAATAGTAATACGTACTGGTCGCAATAATGATACCTATGATAGCACGCCAACCAAAATTAGTTAACATATATGGCATAGTCCACTCCCAGGCAGAAGCGACCATTAATACTGGAGGTGCAGCAAAGTGAGTAAGTGTGCCACCTACTGAAATATTAACGAACAATAAACCAAGTGTAGCATATTTGAATTTCTGCGATGGATGAAAACGATAGAATTGATGCCCTAAGAGTAGAGCTGCTATTGTCATAGCGGCAGGTTCAGTAATAAAAGATCCTAACAAAGGTGCGATAACTAATATAGACAACCACCAAGCTGCAGGTGTTTTTCTACCAATTGACGCCACAGAACTGAGCGCATTTTCAGCAAATAAAACAACCGGTCTAGAAGCTGCAATTGCCATGATTACAACCACGAAGAGCGGTTCTGTGTAATTTCGCGAATCAATATAATGAGTAGCTGTATGCCAATCATTTGAAAAAGTAATATACATAATAAGCGGCAATAACCATATGCCGAAAACTGCTTCTACTTCACCTAGAAAATGCAGAACAGTACCCTTAAAACTAACACGACTCTTGCCTAAGTGATATCGACGAGAATCCTCTTTAATGGACATTGCATGATCCTGCTCTGCTTTATGTGCCATTTTGAGGATTCTACCAGCAATAAAAGTATGAAGTATCGCGCAGAAAAATAAAATAGTAGCAACTAGATTGAGAGGCTGATCCTTAATGCGAACTTTTAATTTCTCTACAAGCCCGAGTGAATCAACGCCTAATTCTATCGCACGAGCGTCTTCCAATGCAGCATATTTATCTAGTGGCTTAGGGAGCTTTGTAAAAGTATCATATTTACTGTTATTACTATTGATAGCAGCGTTAACGTTGTAAGCTCCTGCAGCGCTTATGGTGTCTGTAAAAAAAAGTGCAAAAAATACACATCCAATAACTAAAAAAGTTCGATTCATAAGAACATTTACTAAAGATATCATAAAGCCAAGAACTTACAGTGTAGTAAAATTTAAAGTGCATACAAAGTTGTTTAACGCGCATCCCCAGCTTTTTCAACTGGTACGCCATCCGCTTGACGATTACGTCTAAATTGAAAGCGATTGAGTTCACGTAGTGACAATTGCTCACGCATCTCACCGTACTGCTGAGCACCTTGTAACATCATCGCATATACACGATGATCTTTAATCGCATCATATCTGTCATCTATACTCATCCGTGCTTGGGTTTTAAGCATAGCTAAATGCCCACTAAGTTGAGCTAACTTTTTTTCATTAATAGCAAATAACAGTTTATTCGATTCATAAGACTTATGCTTTAAAGTTTCCTTTGTACTGATTAAAGATTTCGGTCTTCCAAAGCTACTGTAGTGCTGACTCCATTCAGTAATTGGAAAAGTCTTACGCTCAAACTTTGCATGCTCCCCACCCCATAATTGAAGAGGCAATCGTTTTTTAGATATAGTAGTAACATCCTGATTTAACTTTTTGTACTCACTTACATCACCCCAAAGGGACAAACCAGTAAATACTAATAAACTAAGACTAAAAATCCTCACTAGCTTAATCAATCAATCATACTTTAATATAAAATCGAGCCAAAATAACAAACTTTGTGGCGTTGACGCATGACAAGCGAATATCCTTAATTAAAGCTATCTTATGTCAACTAACAGCAACGAGTACGAGTTTTCCGAAATAGAGCCAAAATGGCAAAAATATTGGGAAGATAATAAAACTTACAAGGCAACGGACTTTGCAAAAGAACCAACTTTTTATGTACTAGATATGTTTCCTTATCCCTCGGGAGCAGGCTTACACATCGGGCACCCCGAGGGGTATACCGCAAGCGATGCTCTAAAGCGCTATAAAAAAGCTTTGGGTTACAATGTACTGCACCCGATGGGATGGGATGCATTTGGCTTACCAACAGAACAATATGCAATAAAAACTGGTAAACATCCAAAGGTCACAACCGAAGTCAATGTGGCCCGATTTACGGAGCAACTAAAACAACTTGGATTCGCATATGACTGGGATCGTAGTATTAATACAACAAATCCTGACTACTACAAATGGACGCAGTGGATATTCGTACAGTTATTTAAAAAGGGCTTAGCTTATGTAGATGAGAAGCCTGTTTGGTTTTGCCCGGAATTAGGCACAGTACTTGCCAATGAGGAAGTCTTCAATACCCCAGAAGGTCCTCGATCCGAACGCGGAAACTTTCCTGTTGAGAGACGCCCGATTCGACAATGGGTGCTGCGAATAACTCAATATGCAGAACGCCTCATTGCCGGGCTAAAAGAACTTGATTGGCCTGAATCCACTAAGCGTTTACAGGAAAACTGGATTGGACGATCAGAGGGAGCTGAAATTAGTTTTTCGATAGAAGGACATACAACTGAACTGAATGTTTTTACTACACGTCCCGACACTTTACATGGAGCTACTTACTTGGTGATTGCGCCTGAGCATCCGCTTTTATCTACGATTACAATCTCGCAGCAAAAAGAAGAGGTTCTAGCGTATGCTGAAAAAGCAAAGCGTAAGTCTGATTTAGAGCGTGCAGAATTGAGTAAGGATAAAACCGGCGTTTGGACAGGTGCGATGGCAATCAACCCAATAAACCAGAAATTAATCCCCATTTGGGTCGCTGATTACGTGCTTATAACATACGGCACAGGCGCTATTATGGCGGTGCCTGCACACGACACGAGGGACTTTGAATTTGCGAGAACTTTTGGCTTAGAAGTTATACAAGTCATCGATGATGGCGACTCAGCCAAAAAAGATAAGTATGGAGCGCTAGTTGAAGCTTACACTGGCCCAGGCAAGCTTATTAGCTCTGGCAAGCTAAGTGGCATAGAATCTAAAGAGGCGGTGCAAACTGTAATTGATGAGCTTTCGAAAAAAGGTAGCGGTAAGCGAAGTGTTAGTTACAAACTTCGCGATTGGCTCTTCTCTCGTCAGCGTTACTGGGGCGAGCCATTCCCGATCTTGTGGGTTAGCGAATCCGATTACGCTAGAGTTAACAACGCTTTAAAACCAGCTGGTCAGGCAGTGTCCTGTGTAATTGATGGCTTCACTCGATTCGCACTTGCACTCGATGTAGATCAATTGCCACTAGAATTGCCAACCGTAAAAAGCTATACTCCATCTACGGATGGACAAAGTCCCCTATCAAAAGCGCACGACTGGCTCAATATATACATAGATCCTGAAACTGGAGGGCTTTCAGATTGTCCTAAAGAAGGCTTCATCGAGGGATTACGAGAGACCAATACGATGCCGCAATGGGCAGGTTCTTGCTGGTATTATCTTCGCTACATCGATCCAAAAAATACAAATGCCCTCATTGATCCTAAAAAAGAGAATTACTGGGGAACTCCTGATCTTTACATTGGCGGAGCCGAGCATGCAGTTCTGCACTTACTCTATGCCCGCTTTTGGCATCACGTTCTGTTTGACCTTGGCATAGTCAGCCATCCTGAACCATTCAAAAAACTTTTCCACCAAGGTATAATATTGGGTGAGGATGGCGAAAAAATGTCGAAAAGTCGTGGTAATGTGGTCAACCCTGAGTCTATAATAGATAACTACGGTGCAGATACGCTCAGGCTTTATCTAATGTTTTTAGGTCCTCTGGAAGCGATGAAACCCTGGAATGCCAAAGGAATTGAAGGAATAGCTCGATTCCTAAGAAAAATATGGAGACTGCTCTTAAATGATAATTCTAAAGTTTTTTCTGCACAAACAGATACCGAAACAGAGCGCATTTTAAATGTTACTATAAAAAAGGTCACAGAAGATTATGAAAACCTTGCTTTCAATACAGCTATCTCTCAGATGATGATCTGCGTTAATCAACTACATAAAGCCGAAAAAATAACAACATACTGCGTCGAAACTATTGTGAAGTTACTAGCACCATTGGCGCCACACATCTGCGAAGAGATATGGCAAAGGATGAACCATTGTACTAGTATAGTTGAAGCAGGATGGCCAAAGTGCGATGAAAGTAAAATAATTCAAAAAACAAGAAAAATAGTCTTTCAAGTGAATGGCAAATACCGAGGTGATGCAGAACTACCCACCGGCATCGAGAAAGCTACCGCAATAGCGAGTGCGATGTCTCATCCTAGGGTTATAAGTTTTATTGAAGGTAAAAGTATTAAGAAGGAAATATATATACCTGGAAAGATTGTTAACATTGTCGCTGATTGATGCTATACTGCACCACCAACAAGAAATCTTATTACTGGCTATTAACCATAGTTTTTGCTCTATGGAATGTGAGAATTTCCGGTGCAAATACTGATTGGAAAAATGGATACGCTTTTATCACAAGCAAAATTGGCTCGCTCAGTTGCAGAGATTTTGATGGGTCAAAAATATCGTTACACCAACATGATTTTATTGAAATTGGGGGAGCTATAATTAACACAGAAGAAGAATCGCAGCTATATTTAACATTAACTAACGGATTAGCTATCGGTATTGGTCCACAAAGCAAACTTCACTGCATTACTTACAAACAACAACCTTACAAATCTGAACGGCAAAGTAATAAGTATGAACCATCTACATCCATATTAAAGATCGCTTTTGAATTTGGCACCATAGCATTGTCTTGTCCCCACTTATCGCCACTTACTGAAATGCGATTAATTTTACCAATCGGTGAGCTTCGTTTGCATAGAGGAACTTGCGTGATTCGATGTACTCCATCAGCAACTAATATTACTGCTTACGATGGTATGCTAACATTTTATTACCCAAATGGATCTGAACGAGAATTTATTGCAGAACCAATGAGTGTGCGTATTACGCCACAAAGCGCGAAATTAGGTCGTATTGCTGAAGATGAGACCGATGAAATTTTAGAAGACAATTTACTAAAGCTAGCTCAGGCTACTGAGTATGCTAAAAATAGAGTCCTTTTTAAAGTATCCAATCGAGGCGATATACCACAAATACCGCAACCGGCTTTAGTTGTTCCAAAATCCTACTATCAACAGCCAAGTGCACGTCCCTATGAATTTATTAAAGATTAGTTATTTATATGACTACTAAGGATTCCAAATTTTTACCCGATAATTTCTCGGGTAGGCCTATTGCACTGATTGCAGGTAAGGGGTATTATCCATCTGTAGTCGCTGAAAGAATTCGCTCTGCGCAATTACCAGTACGTCTGATCTCCTTTGATGGAGAAACTAGCCAAGAGCTGATTAATAGCTTTAAAGGCTCTATGCATCACTCATTAAAAGTAGGTCAATTAGGTAAGCTACTCAGTGCACTCACTCAATTGGAATGTAAATTTGCAATTATGGCTGGCCAGATAACACCGAAGAAACTCTTTCATGGATTGAGACCGGATTTAAAGATGTTACGCTTATTGGGCAGTTTAAAACTTAAAAATGCGGAGACGATATTTGGTTCGATTGCAAAAGAAATAGAAGCACTCGACATACAAATCCTTGATGCACGTGCTTTCTTAGATAACGATCTAGCGATAGAGGGAGTTATGACTTCCAACTCATTACAAGCACCCATTGAATCAATTGAGCATGGTATCTGTATTGCAAAAGCCATTGCAAACATGGACATCGGTCAAGGATGTGTCGTTCGTAACGGTACGGTTATAGCAGTAGAAGCCTACGAAGGTACGAATGCTATGCTACGCCGTGCAGGAACATTTAAAACCGATGACCTCGTATTTGTAAAAGCGGTTAAAAAAACACAAGATTTCCGATTTGATGTACCTGTTTTTGGTATAAAAACACTGGAAGTAATGCAGGAAGCGGGAATCCAAACAGCTGCTCTAGAGCAAGGTAAGGTAATTATACTTGATAAACAATCATTACTAAAAAAAGCAAAAAAATTAAAGATAGAAATATACGGTTTCCATTCACATGATTAGATACTGTGGATTATTATTCATGCCTTTAAACTTTACATATCATTACATAATGATATGTTGATATGATGGGTATCTGCTCAACAAATCTAAAAACAAAGTCAAGTAGACCTTTGTTTTCGGTAGAATTTTTTCCTCCAAAATCAGAAGATGCAGCCAAAAATCTTTTCATTACAGCAGGTCAAATCAAGCAGTACTCCCCAGACTTTGCATCGATTACCTATGGCGCTGGAGGAAGCACCCGTACGCGTACTTTACAATATGCCAGTCGCCTCCACAAAGACTATGGCTACACTATGATGCCTCACCTAACCTGCGTTGGTCATTCAGAAGCAGAACTTCGTAGCATAGTACAGGAATTTAAATCTGCAGATCTCCATCAAATCATGGCCCTACGTGGAGATCCACCTACAGGAATTGAAGCCTTCCTGTCGCATCCAGATGGCCTATACTATGCTAGCGATTTAGTTAAATTAATTCGTGAAGAACACCCAAATTGCACTATTGGTGTAGCGGGCTATCCCGAAGTACATCCGGAAGCACCGTCAGCAGAAATTGATATAATTAATTTGAAGCGTAAAGTAGATGCGGGTGCAGACTTAGTAACTACTCAACTTTTTTTTGATAACTGTGCCTATTTTAATTTTAAACAAAACTGCAAAAAACACGGAATCAATGTGCCTATTCTGCCAGGTTTACTCTCGGTAAGCTCATTAGAGCAAGCGCAACGCTTTTGCACAATGTGTGGTAGTATATTACCCGCAAAGCTAAAAAAACAGTTAGAAGATGCAAATAGTGATCGAGTCGCCTGCGAAAAAATTGGATCTGACTGGGTGTTTACACAAGCGAAGGACTTGCTAGAAAATGGGGCACCTGGTATTCATTTGTACATACTTAATCAGTCAAAGCCTGCGATTGATTTAATGGATAGACTGCAATCAATCGGATTCTACATATAGGTACATAATACGATGAATCCGCTAAACATTCAACTCATTGGCACAGAGTTATGTATTGTTTGGGAAGATGGCGCAGAAAGCTACTTTCCTGCTGAATTTTTACGCAGGCACTCCCCTAGCGCTCAAAACATTGGTGAAAAAGATATTTTTGGAGTTCAATATGGGGGCAGTAATCCTAAAGATTATAAAGGTGTACAACTGCTCAATTGGGAAATAATTGGCAATTATGCAATGCGCCCTAATTTTAGCGATGGTCATGGCAGTGGTATTTATAGTTGGGATTATCTAAGAAATTTACCAGATCGTTCAAAATCACCTTAGCACAGTATCACCAGATACATCTAGGTAACTATAGTGCGAGCGCGCTAAGAATTGCTAAACAGGTCAGTTGCAACTCTTTGTTATGCACGGTATGTTGGCGTAGTTTAGTTGAATTGAGCATCGGTTTTCTAATTTGAAGCTCTTTTTAGATTTAGTCCCCTCAAATAATGGATTATAGACAGAATTAATAATTTTTTCGATTAAGAGGCTAAAACTAGAGTAAATGTCCAAAATTCTTTGGAGTTTTTTGGAGTGATCTAATTACTTTGTGCGGTATCACACTCACTGGCAGCCTCATTTTACTGTTAAGAAATCCTATACGCTTGTAGAGCATACTTTCTTTTTAAAGTACTACGCTAGGGTGATAGATGACTAATCAATTTCTAAATTACATTAATTAGATTACTTTCTCTTCATTTTAGAAAAACCCAATCACCCACTCTGCCTGATATGCTTAAGGGAGTGTTTTTTCTTTATTTGAGTCTGAATAGATGTACAATATAAGTATGAAGATGAGTTATCTGCATTTACTATTGTTTCTTGTCAGTACTTTATCTGCTTGCGGTAACGGTTTCGTCGTCACTTGGGGAAATTCTTTAAATGGCGGAGATTCGAGCAGTGTCGATGTATCAAGTGACGTTTCCACTATCTACTCTACTGACTTCGCAATTGCCGCTCTAAAAAATAACGGTTCCGTCGTTACTTGGGGAAGTTCCAACTTTGGCGGAGATTCAAGTAACGTGATGGAGGATTTATCAAGTGACGTTTCCACTATCTAGTCTACTGCCTCCGCCTTTGCCGCTCTTAAAAATGACAGCTCTGTAGTTACTTGGGGTAAATCTGGTGATGGCGGTGATTCAAGTGGTGTCGATTTATCAAGTGACGTTTCCACTATCTTCTCTAATGGATACGCTTTTGCTGCTTTTTTAAACGATACTGATGGTGATGGTGTTCCAGACAATATTGATGCTTTTCCAAATGATCCAACAGAGTCAGCAGACACAGATTCTGATAACATCGGCGATAATGCCGACCCATTTCCAACAATGAAGAATCAAGAAGTTTTTAATGAAATTGTAAGTAACCCTTCGGCCTATAATCTCTACAGTAGCGAAAGTTTCAAAGACCTTCGCCCAGGCTCAGCAATGATAGAAGTTGAAAACGGAGAAGCGACTTTATCAATGGAACTAGAGGAAAGCGATGACCTAGAAGTCTGGACAAGTAAAGGTACCGCAAACTTACAGATTCCTCTAGATAATTATTCAAATACCAAGTTCTTCCGCTTCAAGATGGCGGACTAGTAAGGTACTTAATTAAAGCATTACCGCGATGCTTCTCGTAGCCCTGTTCTCTGTATACGCAGCGTAGA
This sequence comes from Verrucomicrobiota bacterium, assembly GCA_036160955.1. Taxonomy (GTDB): domain Bacteria; phylum Verrucomicrobiota; class Verrucomicrobiia; order Opitutales; family Coraliomargaritaceae. The sequence goes on from JAYYDJ010000038.1 coordinate 34,120, forward strand.
TAACTATCTGTTATTGTGTTGCTTAGACCTTTCGCTTTAATGCATTATGAGTAATCTTATGGCAAGATATAGCTATTACAAAGAGTTTAATGCTCATAATCTTAGTATGCGCCTAACACTTTTCGAAAATTCTTAAGTTTATAGACGCTATTAAGGGCTAACGCTTTTGATTTTGCTGCTAGTCAATGTGTTCTTTGATGGTACCTGTAATACGAAAGTATGTTC
>JAYYDJ010000039.1:0-25072 GCA_036160955.1 Verrucomicrobiota bacterium
GAGATCGTCGAAAAAAAGATAGTGCAAGTCGTAATCATGATCGTACTGGTTGTAGTAACGATCCGAATGTTCATAGAAGGCATCGTGCTTCGCGTCATGGGCGCAGTTCGAATGGAGATAACTTTGAATTAACTGTAAAGGTAGATTTATATCCGCAAGACGAAGCCTTTGATGCTCTAATCAAGAGATTACAATCTAATAATCGAACATACGAACTATTTGAGATTGCGCATCTGATACTTGAGAAACCAGAGCGATTTGTTGCTGTTGTTTCTCCAATTGTAAAAAATAATAAGCAAAATGTGCCTGCAGATGAAGCACCTTTGTTGTACTATTCTATACCAGGACATTTACCTTTTAGTTCTGAAGAAGAAGCGATGAATTATGTTTTGAGTAATCATTTAGAGCTCTTTTTTAATTGTGAAGAAATTGATTTAGAAGCCCCAAAAGGAAATTTCCAAATGGTAAATAAATGTGGGGTTACTGGTGAATTACTAGGACCTCCGAATTATCATCGTTATCAAGAATTCGTACAATTTCATTTTTCTAATAGAATAAATGGGATGTCCTATGAAAAGTATTGCTCAAAAATTGTAGTAGATAAGGATCAGCAATCAATAGAAGCTTGGTTAGAGAAGATGAAAAAGGGATTCCAATACACCCTTAAGGAAAAAAAGGATTGTGACCCCGAATCTTTTGATAGCCTTGAATCCGTGCGACAATATTTATTTGAACATCGAAAAGATAAGGTTTTGGGTTCTGGTAAAAGTATTCGTTTTGCTGGTCGTGATATTGAACGAATGCCAAAAGGCAATATACGTCGCTCTGTAGAAGCATATATTCAACAGCAATTAAATTTTCCTTTAGACACAGCCAATAATATTCGAGGTCGTCTGCGACGTCACAAATTTGCGGTATACAAAAGGGGTTCAAAGGGAGTATCATATGTTTGTTCAGTAAAACGTAAGTTCCGAAATACCAGTACAGTATTTACCGATACGATACAGCAACTTATTGCTTTTTTGGAGAAGAACCCAGATATCCATATCAGTCAGTTAGCTAAAAAGTTTCTTCGTATTGATATTAAACAACAATTACCTGAGGTAATTCATGAGGAGAATAGTTCTAATTATAAATCTGGCAAAAAAAGGAATTCTTGTAGTAATAATGTAGGTCAAGTAAATTTAGAGGACACACGTTTTTCTGAAGATATTCCCTTAAATGAGGGTGTGCAGAAAGAAACTTCTGATTTAAGTGCTACAAATGAAATCAAATGTAATATTTCATCAGTAGATCAAGCTCGCTTAAAACAGACTATGCTTGATTTACGTTGGCTGATAATGGAGGGTTATGTTACAGAGTATGGAAATGGTAAAATTTTTGCTCCACCACCCATGCCTGAGCCAAAAAACTATCCAAGTAAGGTATTATCTACGTCGAAAGCATCTCTAAAGACAGCAGTGCAGTCTGAAGATAAATCAGCTGCAAAAGAAAAAGTCCTGAAGGATGGATTGATCCTCTCAAATAGTTCTGAAGAACACGGTCCTGATATAGTTACATCCTCTAAAGAACATGCTTTGATAACAGATAATCTATGTGAAAGTACCAATAAAGATAATGGTGATGAAGTTATGGGTCTTGAATCACCGCCTGAATCTAAAGTTTAGTCCACATTGGTGTAGCTATCTGCTACTTCAGTAAATATAATGAAGGGCATAATATGTATATTTCAGCTGATACTTGTAACTTGATCAGTTCAATTTATAGAGTGTAACTTGCTTATTGATCGCAAGTAGATTTCGCGACTAACCCATGCATCAGTCGCCGCATAACGTATCTGCTTAGAATCGAGCTCTTGTTTAGCCCAGTTGGAAACTTGCGCAGCTTTACTAATCCTGCCACCTATCAAGAGTCCCGTGAGTGCCCTTAAGCCACGGTTTTTATATCCGATCTTATTAGTTAATTCACTAATTTCTATAAATCCATTCGCTGAGAATTGTGCCAGCTTATTGAGGTGTTTGATATCATCACTAATGCCAATTCCAGCTTTTATTATTTTTTCACTCTCTAAAATTGGTAGTAATGATTCAAATGTAGATGTTTTACAGATCCTGAATAAATAAACACAGTCTTCGCTGGCAATTTGTATGAGTGCTGGTGGGTAGCTTTCCCCTTTTCTAAAACTCGGTCTAGTTTCAGTATCAAAACCAAGTATTAACTCGCCTTTAAGTATTTCAACAGCTTCCTCCATCTGCTCAATATCCACCAAAATTCTCACATTGCCATCCCATGCGATTAATGGGAGTTCGTTAATTTCAGATTTTGTGATGGAATAACTTGCTTGTGCATCATCGGTCATTTTGAATTTTACTTTTACTATTATAGTAATCTGATTTTAATTTTGTAGGTTTACATTAATACTATCTAAAGCTATTATTACGAAAAACTGTTTACTCAAAAATATTATTTTTATTAATTTTTTGATTAGCTTTTTTTTGTAGATTTATGTATTAAAATCTTATTTAGCTGTGTTGTTTAACTATTTTAGTAAACTCATTAAATTTAGGGTGCTCTGCGCTACCAATAAGACTATAAAAAATTGTCTCTGAGGGTAGAACATGAGCGTCCATAGTCAGCAACTGTTGAATTACTGGATGCCTGTCCTCAATGCGTCGCTCTTCGATGCAATCAGATAGTAGGGTCACGCCGATATTTTCACTCAATGCTTGAACTGCAGTTTGATAGATACAAATAGATGATTCTAGTCCAATGAGTAACAGATGCTCTATTTGGTTATCTTCAATCCATTTTTTAATGCCGGGACAGTCCATCGCAGAGAATGAATTTTTGCTAAAAACTGGTATCTCCTCAGGCAATATGCTTCTTAACTCATCACAGATGTTTCCAAGCTTTGTGGCCGATTGCTCTGTAATTGCAATTTTACATTGTAACAGCAGGGCTGCTTTTATGGCAAAAGAACAGCGATTAAGTAGTTTAGATCCATCATTAGTTTTGCTTATTAAGCTGCTTTGTAGGTCTATAATTAGTAAACCAAGATGTTCTGCAGGATTAATCATACTTTATTAAACATATTTAGCTAAGCAGTAGTCAATGCGAGCATTAAGCATATGCTTCTTTAGATGTATATTTATTGCAGGATTTTCTTCACTAAGGTATATTTTTGATCTCTGGTAGAGATACTTCCTGTAAGGATGTATTGACGCTATGTTACTTTTGAGAATGTAGTAAATACGATTTCACATTTAAATTATAGTTTATTACGATCATGTTATTTAATTAAAGTAAAAATCCTTAGTTTTTAGTAGCTTATTAGCAAAATACTAATTTTACTCAGTTTTTTAGTATAAGCTTACATGAAACTTGTAGATTAGGCTGAAATATTCATTTATTAATTTTATAATGTACATATGGATTGGCACTTTAAAACTATCGCACGCAAGTCATGCTTAACGGATAATTTTTTTGTTACCGGTGACAAAATTGTTAGTTTGATTTATATAGGAGATAAGGCTGAAGAACTTAGTCGCGCCGACTTACTCTCTACAGAGGTTGATAAATTTAAGATTGATGGTGACTTATTAGGTCGCTGGACATGTGTAATTAAGGAAGTGGGATTACAAACTGATGACAGCTATCAGAGAATTGCCTCAGCTGAAGAGCTCTTTCTTTCTTTGTATAATGATCATTCAGGCGAGGGGCAACAAGTTCACTTGGAGTCATGCGCACTGAAGCACCTTCTTGCATTAATGCTTGAGCGAAAACGAGTTTTGCGAGCGATCGGTCCGCGAGTAAAGCAGGGTGATCAGCTTTATTATTACTCTAAAAATAAACAAGAGTATCATGTGCCTGTTGTTGATATATCTGCTGATTTAATGCTGAGAATTCAAGATGTCATAGGTGACATTGTACTTTAATTTAAATATTCATGATATACCCACTAATTAGATTAATTTGTGTAGTATATTTACTTATTTTTGCTACGGGTTGTCGTGATAAACTAAAAGAGGATGTTTGTATTCCGAGATTATTGCTAGAACAGCGCGGCACAAATTACGGAGCTATGAATGTAGTGACTGTTAAGCTTCAAAAAGGTAATTCCCTTGTTGAGGTTTATTCCGAGCCGCTGATTGATGAATTTGAGATTAATAATGTTGAGCTAGTTCAGGTTGATAAAGGATTCGCATTACTTTTTATTCTTTCCGAAAAAGGTGCACGAGATCTTTACCGAGCTAGTGTTACGCATATGGGCAGCCGAGTAGTACTATGCATTAATTCAAATGTTATTGGTCAACGTTACATCGATGGTGCTATTAATGATGGTAAATTCTACACCTTCGTTGAATTACCTCAAGCTAGCCTTGGACAATTGGTCTTAGACATCAAAGCCACTTTAGTTGATATTCATAAGCGCTAAGCTAATGTAATCTTAACATTTAATTATGAGAATAGATTTAATTAATTTTTGCTTCTCGCTATTATGCATACTTTCGTTTTTTTTGTGTATGCATCATGCTCAGGCAAATCTAGTTTGGCCGACACCCAATAAGGCTTTTAACGAGGGTTACTCAATAGATACATTTGTCCAATCGACTGCTTCTGGACGTATCGAATCAGGCTTATTTGGATGCGTCCGTAACCAAGGACGGCGTTTTCATGAAGGCCTCGATCTTAGTCCTACTATGTACGATTCCCAAGGTGAAGCTAAAGATCCAATATATGCTATATCCTCTGGAGTAGTGGTCTATATTAACTCAGAGGCAAGTACTAGTAGCTACGGACGTTATATCATTCTTGAGCATAACGAAAAAGGACTTACCTACTACTCTTTATATGCTCATATTTCCAGATTCAGTAATGGTATAGAAGTTGGCGATAGCATAAAATCCGGGCAAGTTATAGGTATTCTGGGACGCTCTGCTAACTATGAAATTCCGAAGTCTCGTGCACATTTACACTTAGAAATTGGTTTTAAGCTTACAGATCATTTTCAAGATTGGTACGACCGCCAAGGCTTTAATAGCCCTAATTACCATAGTAATTGGAATGGAATGAATCTTGTTGGGATTGATCCTCTCGCATTATTTACTGCCTTTCGCGATGGACAGGTAAGTAGCATCAAAGATTATATTGATAATCTTACAGTAAGTGCTCGCATTCGTATATTTACTGATAGTATACCAGATTTTGTTAGGATGCATTCAGCCCTAGTGACACATTCGAATCTAGACCTTAAGGTTATTGCTTGGGATGTTGGATTTTCAAAATACGGTTTGCCTAAGCAATGGACTCCTCGATTTGCTAATGAAGGTATCAGGGGTAATGAAGGCGATGTTAGCCTTTTATCATATAATCGCAGACAATTATCGACACAATCGTGTAATATGGTAGTAAATGTAAATCATGGAGTGCCAATAATTAGCCAAGTTAGCCTTCGTACATTAAGACTATTATTTGGGCTGCATTAGCCATAGATTAAAATTTCTGATTTCTCTTTGATACCATGTATTTACCACAAGAAATAATAGCAACCAAGCGAGATGGAAATCGATTAAGTAAGAAACAGATACAACATTTCGTTGATGGTGTTGTACTAGGTAATTTTTTTGATTACCAAGCGACCGCTCTATTAATGGCAATTGTTTTGAATGGCATGGATGCTGAAGAAACAACTGCACTTACCGAGGCAATGTTACATTCTGGAAGAATTGAAACCCTCGATACAATTCAAAGACCAAAAATAGATAAACATTCAACAGGCGGAGTTGGCGATAAGGTTTCCATTTTACTTGCACCTTTGATGGCCTCTGCTGGCCTTTGCGTGCCTATGATGAGTGGCCGAGGACTTGGACATACAGGTGGAACAATTGATAAATTAGAGTCTATACCAGGCTTTAATATTAATTTAGAGCAAAGTGTCTACGAGGACCAATTGGCTAGGATTCATCTAGCTATGATTGGACAATCTCCTGATATAGTCCCTGCTGATAAAATATTATATTCATTACGTGATGTCACAGGCACAGTTGAAAGCATACCACTTATATGTGCGAGTATTTTAAGTAAAAAGCTAGCTGAGGGTATTGATGCTCTAGTGTTAGATGTAAAATGTGGCTCTGGTGCGTTTATGACAAATGAATCGAATGCTCGTAAATTAGCACATGCTCTAGTTGGGATCTCTAAATCTATGGGAAAACCAGCATCCGCAGTCTTAACACGTATGAATGAACCGTTGGGGTGCGCGATTGGCAATTCTCTTGAAGTGGTTGAGTCAATTAGTTGTTTGTGTGGTGATGGTCCAAGGGATTTGATGCAAGTGACCTATGCGCTCGGGGCAGAGATGTTGCGACTCGGTGGTATCTGTCAAGAGAGGGAAGAAGCATTTGAATTAATGCAGAATAAGATTTCTAGCGGAGAAGCATTACATGCGTTTCGACAACTTGTTCATGCGCAAGGGGGATCAACTGAAGTCATTGATGACACCAGTTTGTTTTCAAGATCGAAGCACTCTCATTCTTATATATTTATTGGAGATAAGCCTGCATACATTTCAGAAATTCATGCAAAATATATGGGGGAAGCAGCTCGCTTGTTAGGAGCTGGGCGCAGTCATGCAAAAGAGGTAATTGATAGTTCAGTTGGTATTTATCTTAACTTTAAAGTTGGAGACCGCATTGAACCAGGAGAATCAATCTGTAGGGTGGATTATAATGATAGTAAAAAATTAGTATATGCTTTAGATCGAATAGAAAAATCATTGTCCTTTACTACGGAAGAGATTATTGTAGACAACGTCATCATTGACAGAATAACTGATTAATAGATGCTTAATGAAAGTGCTTCCTGAGTTACCAGATTGTCTTACAAACTTTTGTCCTGAAATAGGTATTGTACTTGGATCTGGCCTTGGATTTTTTGCAGATGATATTGATGTTTGTGGCCGATTAGCATACAGCAAAATACCTGGATTCCCCACATCCACAGTTCCTGGTCACGAAGGACAGTTTGTTTACGGTAAATTGAAAGGACGAAAAATTATCTGTATGCAGGGTCGTTTGCATTATTATGAAGGTTACAGTATGGATCAATTGTCTTTGCCGATTCAACTCATGCGTTCTTTGGGTATTTCTACACTTTTTATTACAAATGCTGCCGGTGGTATAAATACTTTATACAGACCAGGGGATTTTATGTTAATCGCAGACCATATTAATTTTATGGGCACAAACCCTTTGATCGGTAAGGGGGATGAAAATGGTCTTATATTTACGGATATGTCAGCTGTTTATGATCCTAGTTTACGCAGTAAGATCCGTGCTTGGGCTAAAGATTCAGAAATTACATTACATGAAGGCATATATTTGGCGACAACAGGTCCTTGTTATGAAACACCCGCAGAAATTCGATCTTTTGCTACGATTGGCGCGGATGCAGTTGGAATGTCCACCGTACCTGAGGCAATTATAGCCCGTCAATTGGGGCTACGTATTATAGGTTTTTCATGTATTACTAATCTTGCAGCCGGCTTATCTGATAGTCCGCTAAGTCATGATGAAGTTTCACAAACAGCTAATAAAGTGCGAGATACATTTGCTAGGTTACTGGCTGGATCAGTTGAACTGGCTTAATAAAAATATATTTTATGATTACAGAACTCAAAAATCATTCTATCGCCCTCCATTATATGTCAATTTTACGCGATGAGCGCACAGATGTTTCTGATTTTCGCAAAGCTACGATAATTTTAACCCATGCTTTGGTTTTAGAAGCGTCTCGACATCTAGAACTCAGTCCTGAGAATATCAATACGCCATTAGAAAAAATCGAGGGACAGAAGATCAAAGGTAAGACAGTCCTAGTGCCCATTTTGCGTGCTGGGCTCGGAATGTTAGACGCAGCATTAGATATATTACCTAATGCTGCCGTTGCTTTCATAGGTCTAGAAAGAGATGAGCAAACGGCTATTGCCCATTGTTATTACTCGAAGATGCCGAATTTTAATGATGTCCAAAGAGTTTTTTTACTCGATCCTATGCTAGCAACTGGTGGATCAGCTTCTCAATCGGTAGTAAAACTCAAGGAATCGGGTGTAGAAAATGTGAGTATGGTGAGTATTGTATCTGCACCAGAGGGTTTACAGCATATGCAAGAATCACACCCAGATGTTGATATCTTTACCGCTTCTATTGACAGAGAATTGGACATAAACCGATATATACTACCTGGATTGGGTGATTTTGGCGATCGGCTATTTGGTACTAATTAGTCCTTATCAGTACTATTATTTATACCCGTGGACAATTATTCTTCGCCTAACCTCTTACGCCAATCTGACCAACTTATTTCGCTAATGGTTGGCTTTCCAGCGGGGGAAGTATTTGGACTCTTTGTTTTCATCAAATCGCTCAATAGATTTATAATTTGATTTTCACTGATTGGGTCATTCGCTCGGTAACTATTTTTAATTGCTAACTTTGCAACGGTTTCAGTGTGTACTTTAGATGAAATTTTGCTACCTGTTCGATGACGTAGTTTCTCAATAAGATCACGAATGAAACTTTCTGTTTGTTTTATTTCTAACCAACATGGGATAGTTTTTAGCCGAAAGAAATTCTGCCCAAATTCTTCAATTTTAAATCCGTAATTATCTAATAATTCGATTTCTTGTCTCAAGGCTTCAGATGAAAGTGGTTCAAATTCTAAATTTATTGGAAGCAATAAGTTTTGGCTGTCCGTTTTTTTAGAACAATAACTTTCTAGAATCTTTTCATAGCGAACACGTTGATGCGCATGTCTAATGTGCAACATAACGATTCCTTGGGGGCTTTCAAATAATGCATAATATTTCTTTATTCGTTTGATGAATCGCCAGCCTACCACTAGATCTTCTTTTTTTGCGATACTAGTATCTTCTATATCAATATTATTTTTATTGGTAGGATTGGTTGTAGATCCTGAGGTAATTGTAGCAAATTTATCTGACGATATAGCATCTCTGGGTTCGGTATGTTTGTTTTTTTGATTTATAGCCGCGGGTGTTTCCCGAGATCTATATCCTGGTACTTTGACCCCATTATTTGAGTTCCGCAGGGTTACCAACGAAGCATTATTCTGTGGTTTTTCCTTATCATTTACGTATGGTGGAAAAAAGCCTGAGTTTAGCTCAGTCTGTTTGAGGCTTGCGCGAATAGCATTCTCTACAAAACGGCGGACGATATCTTTATTTCGAAAGCGAATCTCACGTTTAGCGGGATGTACATTTATATCGATTTGTTCCGGATTGATTGATAAAAAAAGAAATGCAGGTGGATATCTTCCTTTTTGAATACTTCCATGATAGGCATCTAGCACTGCAAATCCAAGTGTTCGACTATTAATAGGTCTTCGATTCACTAACGTGACTAATTCACGACGATTACTTCTACCAACACCGGGTTTAGCAGTTAATCCATTTAAAATAAGGTTTTTATCAGAGTCCTGATAATTTACTGCAACTAAGTCATTGGCCATCTGCCGACCCCATATCTCAGCAATTCGGTCACTCAAGTTATTGCATGCAGGAGATTGAAATACTGTGCGTCGTTTATCTAAAAGGCGAAAGGAAATATGTGGGTGAGCAACAGCAAAAAGTCGTGTCGTGTAGATTATGTGGGCTGATTCGGTAGCATCGGTCTTTAAGAATTTTCGCCTAACAGGAAGTGAATTAAATAAATGGGCGACCTCAATTTTTGTGCCGACTGGCATACCGCATACACGTTTATTTAGTAGCACGCCTTTATTCATATTAATCTCAGTACCGTATTTTTCTGTGGAACGAGTGCGAATGGTAAACTTTGATACAGAGGCTATGGATGGTAATGCTTCACCTCTAAATCCAAAACTGTTTACATGATTCAGGTCGCTAGCTTCTCTTATTTTACTTGTAGCGTGACGCTCTAAGGCTAGTAGTGCCTCATCGGATGTCATACCGATGCCATTATCTTCAACGCACATATACGATTTTCCGCCATTGTGAAAAGTGATTTCTATACTTGTTGCACCAGAATCAATGCTGTTTTCTACAAGTTCCTTTATGACCGCTACTGGACGTTCAATTACTTCTCCTGCTGCAATCTGGTTTGCTACATGGTCAGCTAATATACGTATTGCAGGCATAGATTTGTTACATTATTTGTCTTCGGAATGCATTACTGTAAACAATAACTTCGTACTTATTTAATATATGACAAACCGTACTATGCTAAACGAGGATAATTATACAGACCGAATACAGTAAATATAATTATAATCATTGAGCTAATTTCTTGCTGAGTATTTGTTTAGAGTAATAAAGGAATTATTATGCCTAACCGCTTATCTAATGAAAGTAGCCTGTATCTTCGTCAACATTCCAATCAAATTGTTGAATGGCAGCCATGGAGTCAGTCAGCAATTGCCGAAGCGAAAACTAAGAATAAGCCGCTACTGATATCGATTGGTTATTCTGCCTGTCATTGGTGCCATGTTATGGCGCATGAATGTTTCGATGATCCCTATATCGCAGAATTGATGAATAAGCATTTTATCTGTGTGAAAGTGGATCGTGAAGAGAGGCCAGATGTGGATCAAGTATACATGGAAGCAGTACAGATGCTTGAGCAAAGGGCAGGTTGGCCGCTAAATGTATTCTGCTTGCCTGATGGACGACCATTCTTTGGAGGCACTTATTTCCCCCCTAAAGACCTTGGTAACGGACTCATACCATGGCCGCAGTTACTAATGAGAATCACTGAGCATTTTCGTCGCTCAAAAGAGGAGTTAGTAGAAAATGCGGATGCTATTCATAAAAACATTTTAGCGGCAAACGACGTAGTTGGGTCACCTTGGTCGAAATACGATATAACGGATGCAGTTAAAGGTATTTGTGGGACACATGATGATGATTACGGCGGATTTGGAAAAGCTCCCAAATTCCCACCTGCAATGGTCCTTAATTTTCTTCGAGCGACTCTTGAATTGAGTCAAGTTAGACTCGAAAATCCAAAACTTGGTGACCGAGTAAATTCAGTATGTCATCAGACTCTCAAGGCGATGGCTCATGGTGGCTTGTATGACCAGTTTGGTGGAGGGTTTGCTCGTTATAGTGTAGATTCTTACTGGCTGATCCCTCATTTTGAGAAAATGTTATATGACAATGCACTGCTTATAGATGCATATACGAGGGGGTGGTTAGATAGTAAGAATCCTCTTTACGAAGCGATAATTGATGAGACTATAGAATGGCTGGACCGAGAAATGATCTCTACACATGGTGGATATTTTTCTGCCTTAGATGCTGACTCTGATGGTAACGAAGGTCGTTATTATGTCTGGTGTCCAGAAGAAATGGATACTATTTTAGGTCTGAGCCTAAGTCGGGAAGTAAGAAATGCTTATAATGTTACAGCGGAGGGAAATTTTAAAGATGGTTACTCAAATCCCTCACTTATTGAACCCGACTTCGACCAACGCCTAAAACTGGCTCCAGCTCGAAAAAAACTACGAGAGCATCGTGAATTAGAACGCAAAGCTCCAGGCAGAGATCCAAAGCTATTGACCGCATGGAATAGTTTACTTGCACGATCAATGGCAGAAGCTGGGTTTTATTTAAACCGTCCGAACTGGCTAACGAGTGCGCGCAGGGTTGCCGATTTTATCTGGGAAAAATTAGCCACAGAAAGTAATAATGGTAGAATCCATCTAAAATCAGTTTATTATGAAGACTCAGGCCCTAGTGTAGAGGGTTATTTACATGATTATGCACTTGCCGCAGAGGCTTTTCTAGCAATCACGGCAAAAATTGATTGGCTGGACGCTGGTGCCTCGCAAGTTTACTTGCATCGTGCTAAAGCCTGCTTAAACAGTGCTTTGGATCTTTTTGAAGATGTCCAATCACTTGGCTATTATTTTACTGCTGAGGGTGCTGAAGCTCCACTAGTTAGGCGAAAGGAGTGGTTCGATAATGCTACTCCATCAGGCAATAGTGTTATGCTTCATGCATTGTCAGCATTATATACCTTGACTGGTGAGGTTCGGTACGAGAAAGCATTTTCAAATTTACTGCCTGCGTACAGTGACTATTCGAAGAATATTGCTAGTGGTGTTGCACATGCATTAGAAGCAATTACGATTCACCAACAAGGTATTGAGGTATATCGCTTAAGCCATTCTTCCCAATTATCTATATTGCGAAAGAGCCTGGCTAACCAAGCTTGGAAGCGACGTTTTGTTTTATTTTCTAATTCCAGTGAGCTTAAGATGAACTACCAACTTTGCATCGGCACTCAATGCCACCGAGAAGTTAATAATGTGAATGAATTATTTACTTAGAGTATACTTGCTTATGCCAACACTTTTTTAAGAATATATACTATTATGAATGAGTACGAATTTGATCAAAAAGTGTACAGCGCCCTTGGCGAAAAAATATCTATTAAGGACTTGTTGGGTCGTTTTTCTGATCCGCAGTTTCAAGAAGATGGAATCTCTCGGATTTCTGACTTACACTTCAAGGTTAAAGAACCAGTACGATATCGATGTGATGGTGAATTGGAATCAATTCCAGGAGGAGAGATTCTAAATGAAGACTTAATTATAGCACTTATTTCCCCGCTTTTAGACGACAATAAGCGCGCATATATTTTACAGTGCAAAACTCATGTTATAGATACTGGATTTTATTTAGAAAATGAAGGTATTAATTTTAGGATAAATCTTTTTTATGAGCGTGATGGGATCGCATGCGTTATTCGTATGTTGCCTAAGCATATTCCAGAGATTCAAGAAATTGGATTTATGGGTAATGACGTTTGGTCTGATTTAGTTGGATTATCTCAAGGATTGGTTTTGGTTACAGGTGTAACCGGTAGCGGAAAATCCACTACAATCTCTAGCTTAATTAATTATATTAACAATTCACGTAAATTACGAATTATAACATTAGAGGATCCAATAGAGTATATTTTCGATAGTGAACAAGCACTTGTATCGCAACGTGAATTAGGTACACACATGGTTAGTTTTGCTGATGGACTGCGTTCGGCACTTCGTGAAGATCCTGATGTCATATACATAGGTGAAATTCGAGATTGTGAGACGGCAGCTTTGGCTTTGGCTGCCTCTGAAACAGGGCACCTTGTTTTAGCAACTCTACATACTAAGGATGTTACGGGTACTTTTGGTCGATTTATTAACATGTTCCCTTCTGAAAGAAATGCTGAAATTGCCACTCAATTATCTTTTTCTCTCTCTCATATTATTAGTCAAAAGCTTGTGCCTAAGCTTTCAGGAAATGGACGTATAGCTGTATTTGAAATTTTGAAAAATGTTACTGGTATTGGTAATATGATTCGCACACAGAAGTTACCTCAAATCCTGGGTAAAATTGAAACTGGAGCTATGTATGGAATGAACACATTAGAGCAGCATTTGATTGCACGCTACAAAGACGAGGAAATTTCCCGAGAAGTAGCAGTTTCCTATGCAAATGATCCCTCTATCGAGCAAAGATTAGACTATTAATCGCTACACTTTGAATTTGCCAAAGCAATAATCGTCATCGAGTATTTATTTAATGGTAGATCCTAAAAAGCAAGTAACGTGGGGAGGGCGATTTGAGGAAGGTCCTGCTGATTTAATGTTACGTATCGGCGAATCTGTATCATTTGATCAGCGGCTAGCAAAATATGACATTCAAGGCAGTTGCGCACACGCTAAAATGTTAGCGCATATTGGTATTCTTACTCAGTCCGAAGCCAATGATATCTGCAACGGTCTAGATAAAATTCTCTTAGATATTGAGGCAGATTGTTTTGAGTGGAATTTTCAATATGAGGATGTTCATATGAACATTGAGCAGGCTTTAACACAACTTGTACCTGTTGCCGCAAAGTTACATACTGCCCGCAGTCGTAATGACCAAGTTGCTACTGATATGCGGCTTTGGTTTAAGGATTCCTGTGAGCGACTCGATACTGCTTTGACTACTACTATTGCTGCATTAGTTGATTTAGCTGAGCGTAATAAGAGCATCGTAATTCCAGGTTATACTCACTTGCAACGTGCCCAACCTTTGTCCATCGCACATCACCTCTTAGCTTATGTCGAGATGCTAGATCGTGATCGTTCACGAATTAGTATGATCTTTGAGCAGGCGAATATTTGTCCTCTTGGATCTTGTGCAATTGCAGGCACTACGTTGCCAATTGACCGTGAATTTGTAGCACTTGAATTGGGTTTTACAGGTGATAATGGGGAACCGAACATAACTCAAAATAGTATAGATGCAGTCAGCGATCGTGATTTATTTATCGATTACACAACTGCTTGTGCAACCATTGGGATACACTTATCTCGTTTAGCTGAGGATTTTATTATATGGAGTAGTTCAGAATTTAGTTTCATTCATTTGCCTGATGCGTTTAGCACAGGATCCAGTTTAATGCCGCAAAAAAAGAATCCCGATGCTTTTGAATTGATTCGTGGTAAGGCTGCACGTTTAACAGCTAATGTTCAGGCAATTATGACCTTAGTTAAAGGATTACCTTTATCGTACAATCGTGATTTACAGGAGGATAAACCTCCAGTTTTTGATTCGTTTGACACAGCTTTACTGATTCTTGAAACTTTATCAGCATGTTTACCTCACATTGAAGTGAATAAAGAGAATTGTGCACAAGCCGTAGCAGACCCAAATTTATTAGCTACTGATTTAGTCGATTATTTAGTACTCAAAGGACTTGCTTTTAGAGAAGCCCATCATGTGGTAGGTAAATTAGTAGCGCTTTCAGATAAAATAAAAACCCCTCTGAACGAACTACCCTATGATAAAGTGAGTACAATTCATCCCGATCTAGATCGTGACTGGAGCCAAGTTTTCAACATAGATCGCGCATTAAATGCACGTGAGCAAACTGGAATGCCTGGACCTAAAACAATCGCGAGTCGATTAGCTTATTGGAAGGCTGTATTGTAATCACAATCAGTGAGTAAAATATATTTGAGCCAGTACTATTTTGATAGTCACTAAACTAGTTCTATCATCTGAGTCCACGGGGCAAATCATACTAGCTTTGCTCTTAAATCATCTTTGGAAGTTAACCCGACAATAGTCTCTACGATTTCACTATTTCTAAATACTATTATCGTTGGAATTGCTCGTACTTCATATTTAGTGGCAATTTCACTATTATTGTCTACATTAACTTTAGTTATCTTTACTGATTCGCCCAGTTCGCTTGCAAGCTCTTCTAGTATTGGTGCAATCGATTTGCATGGGCCACACCAAGGAGCCCAGAAGTCTACAACTACTGGTACAATCGTATCGTTAATAGTAGATTCAAAATTAGATGAATCAAGTTCTATAATATTTTCAGACATGATTAATAACTACTGATTAATGGTTTGTTTATTTTAAAAATGGAATTACTTCTTGATATAGTAATACAGCGAAAGCAATCGTAATTGATGTAGACAGAGTATCAATTATTAGAGTTTTTATTGATAAGGATTCGGGTTCACCATTGAAATCTTTCATAATGGTAATGTCTACAATGAGTAGAGTACTGTCAAGCGGTCCATTTTATTGTGGTGTACATTCGCGTAGAATATCAACAAGTTCGCTTTTATCAACTTCATCAATATTTTTTCCTCGGCGACTAAGCGTTTCAAAAGTTTTAATGACGGTTTCACTCATTTTATGGTGTGTTTCCTCTGAGCCTCCAACAATTGAGAAGCGCTCTGCTTGAGTGATGCGCTTATGACCATCTTTCGCGTCTAGTCCAACACCAAGGATATGTACTTCCGAATTTTTAGGTATTTCCATATATATACAAATGATTCATATAAAGGCTCACTTATCAAACATTTGCTTTGCAGCAAATATCAGTAAAAGCGTGATTCTGCGAAATTTTAATTTTTTCGAGACGAGTTAGCTCCAATATTGCTAGAAAACTTGCAACAATATTTGTCAGTGTAGTGGCCGTTTTAAAGAGGTCTGAAAATAAGAAAACACGATTTTCGCGGATGTAGGAAAGAATGTATTCCATACGATCGGCTACAGTAACTTGTTCAGCATTAATTTGACCCTCGGTAATTCGTTCAGCTAGTCGCCTTAAAACTAGATTAAATGTATTCCATAAGTCTAATCTGTCGACCGGCTTTAATGGTCTTTCTTTAGTATCAATTATATCTTTTGGTCCTAATCGAGCGATTAGGTCATTACTATTTCGAATTAAATCTTCGATCTCAGCAGAAGCTTCTTTGAATTTCTTGTACTCTAAGAGTTGTTGAACTAATTCCCACCTAGGATCAATATCATCATTTTCAACATCTTCGTTTTTACCTTGGTCTTTTTTTGGTAAAAGCATTCGACTTTTAATATACATCAATGTTGCTGCCATTACAAAAAATTCTCCAGCAACCTCTAGATCGAGTGATTCCATCTCTCCAATAATATCGATGTATTGGCGTGTGACATTTTCAATAGGTATATCGTAGATGTCTACTTCACTTTTACGTATCAGATGAAGTAAAAGATCCAAAGGACCTTCAAATGCTGGCAAGGATATCGAAAAATCATTATTAGGTATGAGTGCTTCTTGCATTATATTTATTGCTGATTTAGGCGAAGATTTACTGTCAGCGAAAAATCACTCTCACGGCTAGTGCTATTACGAAAAGTAAGAGCATAAATTAGCTGCCATAGATTGCCTATCTTTGTATTTATGCCTATGCGAGTGTGCGTAAATTCATTAGATTGACCATCAAATCGTACATTAGTAAATAGCGCATAGCGTTCGCTTAATTTACATATAAAGTCTATACGATACTGGTTTATGTGCTTTCTTAGCATGTCTGTTGATAGGCCGATTTGCCACGATCCCCCGTTAATAAGCGTACTTCGCGTCATTAACTGTTCGAGTGTTAAGTCTTTTGTTTTAAATCTAGCTGACATATCAAACCTAAGCCAAGGCGCTGGACGAAGCATTAATTCGACCCAACTTGCATGCAGAGATTCGCTGGGTTCATTGTCATATCGTTCATAGTTATCGGCATCTAGTAATACATCTTGATATAAATTTAAACTTGCAAGATTCCTAGATCCATACCCATCAGATCTAGTTTGATATAGATTTTCCACTCCAACTCGTAATAATTGAGTGGGGCTTAATGTATCGCTATAACGCACATCATTTAAATCAACTATAGGTCTACTTAAATCGAAAGCACGGCGTTCAATTGCAGCAATCTGATTATTTTTATTATCTTTTGAATAGTATCGATATTTAGCAATGGGACGAAGAGTATGGCGTAATCCATTAATCTCCCATAACTTGTTAATCGTAGGGTAATTAGCATGAGCTCGCGCCTCTAAATCAAATCCAAATGAATATATTTCTCTAGAGGTTTTTTTATTTGGAGATAAACTAAATATATCACCTACGTTAGCGTCCATTTTTTGGTTTTGGTACTGTGTTAGTCGAGTATTAGCCAGTGGTGTTAATGTGACCCAATCTTTCAGGCGTATTGGACGTTGTATGCTATAGTTAATTTCTAGACGTTGATAATGGGTATTCTCTGGGTCTGACAAAATAGGATTTATGTCATTATCAAAAGTTTTAATAAAGTCTTCACGAAGTAGTGTGAAGCTTGCTGAGCCATGATGATAAGCTCCAGTGATCCACAGAGGTGCCGGGAAAACATCCAATCTAACTTCAGGAATTCGCTGCTGAGTTAAATGAAAATTGCCACTAGGAAAGCGTCCAAAAGCAGATAATAAATAATTATTTCCTAAAAAACTAGCTTCTGTGAAATTGTCTGGTCGTCGATTTTTGTTAAAATATGAATCTCGGAAATCAAGAGTTGCTTCCGAATCAGACCAGTAGCTTAGAGAATTTATAAGCTGAAAGCGCTTACCAATTTGATGCCTATGTTTCCATTCTGCGTATCCACGAGTGCTGGATGTTTCTTTTCCATTATTATCAATGAATGTTTCTGCATTGTCTCTAATTATTCCACTACTAAATGCACCCACTAAGCTATGCGATTTGCTCGAGTAAGAGTATTGAGCTGCCGGCCCAATCAGTAAGCCGCGCTTCGTGTAGAGGTCTAAATTTAGACCAGCGCGTAGGGATGGGGTGATTTGTGCAAGAGAAGTGGTTTGCAAGTAAACTCCTAGCTGACTATCCGATCCAGTTATCGCTTCTAAATGAAGTGGAGCTTCACCGAAATAGTGTGTGTAGCTGGGTAAATAAAATATTGGTATAGGTCCAAGCCTTACTGTAGCTTTTTCAAATTTTATACTACTAGAACTTCCATTGCTAAAATTGACTGATTTCGCCTTTATATTAGGAGTCATTTTGCTCGGAGTTCCGTAATAAAGAGTCGTTTCATTAAAGTTAATATAATTGTTAATACCACCAGCACTATTTGCACTTAAATGGTAGGGCCAATATCCAGTACGCAAATCATCTAAGGCGAATTCTTTATTTTCTCCGTCGTAACTTAAACGTTCTGCAAGTAAACGAATACCTTCTGCATCTATAACAACTCTACCAATAGCATCTGCTAATGAGTATTCACGATAGTAAGTGATACGATCCGCTTTAACTCTTATTTGATCGAGTTCTAGCTGGGCGTCATTTTTTGCAATTAAGCGCTGAGCCTTTTCATCGTATTCAATAGGATCTATTGAGCTTAGTTCTGGTAGAGTTGCACGAAGCGGCAACTGTACAAATAGCAGTGTTAGTATAAAAAATGACCGAGCGTTAAATAGCACGAATATGGATTATGTGCTGGCGATTTTGCATGGACAAGCATTTTATAATATAGTGTATACTTTAGGTTCTAATTTGGTAACCAAACTGTTACTAGCTTAATCCTCATTGGTTATTATAGTAATCTTTATGCGTTTTTGTAGGTTGTATGGCTTCGATTCTTGCAAGTCATCGACCGTATTGTTTGCCTTTATTCGTGATTGTCTGTCAAAAGGATTTTAATTCTATCACATCGTTATGCTGTGATCAACCACACTCAATTCTGGGGATGCACCCCATTAAATTTAATGGTAAGCTTTCACTAGTAGTACGAGCCTATGTTCCAGACGCTATCAATTGCGAAATTATTGATATCGAGGTTCCTCAAGGCTCTCGATTCAAGCTACAAAAAATTAGCAATGATGGATTTTTTGAGGGAATAATAATGGATCGAAGTGATGTGTTCCATTATCAATTATGCATCGAACTTACTGATGGCGAGATCCATCAATATCATGACCCCTATAGTTTTCTGCCGACTTTATCAAAGAAGGATACCAGTAACTTGACCGATGGAAGGGATTCGCATGCACATCATAAATTAGGCGCGCATTTATGCGCGCACAATGACGTTAAGGGAGTATCATTTGCTGTTTGGGCACCGAATGCTCAGCGCGTATCAGTAATAGGTGACTTTAACCATTGGGACGGTCGCTTTCATATGATGCGAAGGTTGAATCAATCTGGAATATGGGAAATATTTGTTCCGGGGGTGCTTGCTGGAAGTAAGTATAAATTTGAAATAGCCACCGATAACATCAAACCCTTTCAAAAGACGGATCCTTACGGATTAGAATTTGAGGCACCTCCTGATAATTCTTCGATTGTTTGCGCTATTAATTCTTACTTTTGGAACGATAGTAAATGGATTCGTAGGCGAAAAAAAACGGATTGGCTTAAAGAGCCAATTTCTATCTATGAAATGCATCTAGGTTCATGGAAATGCGGCGTTGGAGATGCGGTGACCTATAAAGGAATTGCTAGAGATCTAGTTGAATACTTGCAACTAATGAAGTATACACACGTTGAATTTATGCCTCTTGCGGAGTATCCATATGACGGTTCATGGGGATATCAAGTTACTGGATACTTTAGTCCAACAAATCGATTTGGTAGTCCTCAGGATTTTAAGTTTTTAATTGATGAGCTTCATCAAAATGGCTTTGGAGTAATTATAGATTGGGTTCCAGCGCACTTCCCAAAGGATAGTTTTGCTTTAGCAAAATTCGATGGAAGCGCACTATACGAATACGAAGATCCTCTTAAAGGATTACACCAAGATTGGGGAACTCTGATTTTTAACTATGAACGAAAAGAGGTATGTTCTTTTTTAATTTCAAGTGCAATTGCATGGTGTGAGCATTACCACATTGACGGCTTGAGAGTTGATGCTGTCGCGTCGATGTTATATTTAGATTATTCCCGAAAGGACGGAGAGTGGATTCCAAATTCATATGGTGGACGAGAAAATCTTGAAGCGATTGAATTAATAAAGAGCGTCAATGATGCAGTACATCAGCAATATCCCGGGACACTTATGATTGCTGAGGAGTCTACGGCATTTCCTGGTGTTACTGCTCTTACAAAGCAGGGTGGTCTTGGATTTGACTTAAAGTGGAACATGGGCTGGATGCATGATACCTTAGAATACATGCGAAAAGACACTATTGATCGTCAGAAGGCGCACGATAAGCTTTCATTCGGTATGCTATATCAATATTCGGAGTGCTTCACTCAAGTGTTTTCGCATGATGAAGTCGTACATGAAAAAAAGTCTATGCTTGAAAAAATGCCGGGTGAATCCCTATTAAATAAAGCAAGGCAAATGCGCTGCCTGTATGGATTTATGTGGATGTGGCCAGGTAAGAAGACTCTCTTTATGGGATGTGATTTTGGCCAAACCAGTGAGTGGCGTTATGAAGATTTTTTAGACTGGCACCTTCTTGATTCATTGGAGCATTCAGGCATTCAATCTTGTGTAAGAGATTTAAATCAGATCTATCTAGAAATTCCTAGTATAGCCAAAATGGATTACAATAAGGATGGATTTGAATGGATCAATCATAGCGACAGTAATAATTGTGCGCTATCATTTTTGCGCAAGGGTCATAAGGCCGAAGATACATTATTAGTTATTGGTAATTTTTCATCAGAAGCTCTAGATAATTACCGAGTAGCTGTGCCTTTAAGTGGTCGTTGGGAGGAAATCTTTAACTCAGATTCAAAGAAATATGGAGGTTTACAATCTTCGAAATCGGGTAGTCTAATTGCGGACATGCACTATTGCGATGGGCGCGATTACTCAATTCTTTTGTCGCTTCTACCTCACTCGATAACTATTTTTAGATGGCAAAATAGGGCCAAAAATAGTTATAATTAGAGTTTAGACTTTATAAATTCTATTGCTTCAGTAGTATCGCTGAAGGCTCCATCTAGTTGCGCCTCATACGCAATTTTTAAATATGTATTAAAGTTAAGGCCAGGCTTCATTCCTAAGCTAATTAAGTGACGACCCATAAGTAGTGGTTTAGGTGCGTTCGATTGTATGTTCAAAGCTTCTGTCCTTTTCAGTAGCCATTCGCCTTCGGGGAATTGTTTTTTATTGATTGGAGGTCGACCTAATTGATCTGCGCAAGAAACACGCACTAATCGGTCGACTCGTTGTACACTAGCAGCAAGTCTACGAATTGCGGCATCGCCAGCCTTACCTTTGTAGAGAGCTAGGGGGCGCATGTGAAGTTCTACTAATGGTAATACTTCCGCCGCGACTAATTTTTGGTTAGTTAATCGATTAAGAAAATTTCTTGCGATTGGTACACCTTCAATCTCATGTTGCGGACTACGTATACGATGCTCCTTATCGACATAAGTAGTCTTCGGTTTACCAAAGTCGTGGCAGAGTACAGCTAGGCCGACAATCAAATCTTCCCATGGATCCTCTATCCGTTGCTTGGCAAATGCATCCATACAATGTCCTGTATGTTTCCATACGTCTCCCTCAGGGTGCCACTCAGGGTCTTGTTCGCAACCGACCAAAGCTTCGAGCTCTGGGAAATGTTTTAGCCATCCACAGGCACGAATATATTCAAGACCTAAAGAAATGTCATTTCCTAATAAAATAAGCTTTTTCCACTCTTCCCATAGTCTCTCCTTAGGTAGATGTGATGGTTTTAGAGTCCTGCATAGCTCGATTGTAGTGGAATCTACGCTAAGTCCATACCGAGCGATAAGCTGCATTCCTCGTAATACTCGTAGAGGATCATCTATGAAAGCTGATGAAACATGGCGTAGTAGCTTGTTAGACAAGTCACTGCAGCCATTATATGGGTCGATAATTTCTCCATTTAAGGGGTCTAGGCTGATTGAATTAATTGTAAAATCTCTTCTCGCTGCAGCATATAAAGGTGACAAGGATGGATCTCCCACAATCTTGAAGTCAGTGTGTTTGAGACCAATTTTTGATTCCCTCCTAGGTATTGAAATGTCTATCTGTAGATCCTTTAAAATAAATACTCCAAACGACTTGCCAACTAAATCGATCCGAAATTTTCCTACTAATATTCTTTCAAGATCATTTATGGAAACTCCATACACCTCGATATCAATGTCTTTTGGGCAAATTCCTAATAAACCATCTCGAACGCTACCACCTACTATAAGTACACGACCTTTAGCTTTTTTTACACCTTTAGCCAGTGCGTTAATAGCTTCCTTTTGATCCTTTCTAATATTTTCTAGTATTTTCATTGTAACACTCGAAAAGGTGGAAAATTATGTAAAATAGCTAGGGTGCTATCGAATAATAAATTAAGTTATTTTGTCGCGAATCGATGGTGCTCCCCAATTGAGTTTATCACGCACAATAGCGAAATGAGAATGATCAGAGTTCTGCATTAAATGGAATTTTTTAGTATGTACTGTAATGCTTAAGGGAAACGCACTATCACTTTTGAAACGCACGCTTCCGTCTATCAAGATGCGTGGAGATAGATCAGATTGGCTACTCTCAACGATGAGTTGTGTTGAATTATCAAAGATTACTGAACGATTTCCAAATGTATGTGGGCAAATTGGGGTCATTACTAATGCGCTAACTCGAGGACCAATAATTGGTCCACCTGCAGAAAGATTGTATGCTGTTGACCCAGTTGGTGTTGAAAAAATTAAACCGTCGCAGTGGTATTCAGATACATAGTTTTTATTAGCCGAAACACGTAAGCGAACTAGACTACTACCTTGAGTCTCTTTGAGTACTACATCATTGAGTGCATAGACCGATTCGCCCATATTATTGGTGCAACAAAGTACGGTACGATCAGCAATCGTGTAGTTTCCATTTATTAATTGGGCTATTTTATCAGCAGCTTCTTTTTGTGAAAATGTAGCAAGGAATCCTAATTTTCCAACATTGACTCCTAAGACAGCAGCGTCTGCTTCTAATGCAGCATTTAAGACACCGAGCAGTGTTCCATCTCCGCCAATTGCGATACATAAATCTTGACCAATGAGTACGTTATTAGGCAGTGGGTAATCAGATACGATCTTAGTCTTTACGCCTTCATTTTGCGCAAGTTCAGAAAGGTGCCGCGCAGTGTCAGCAGCACCTAGTTTAAAATCGTTAACTGCAAAAGTTATACTTTTGATGATTTGCATGATAGATAATTATTGGCAGTTGTTTATTAGTGCGTAAGGCGTTTACTAAGATCATATGTATGAAAAATCGGGTAATTACAGTATATTTAAAATATTATATCTGTTATTATTAATTACTTTGTGCGATAATTGCACATACTATGAGTAAAATTCCAGATAATAAAACGTTTGGCGACCGTGCTTATTCATTGATTGGAGTGCTAATTCCTAGTTGCACTGCAGGACTACGCTTAGTGGAGCTTGGCCAACGGCGTCCACTTAAGTTCCATGAGCGTTTAGCTCTCGTCTACAATTCACCTTTATGTCTGCACTGCAGTTGCAAGCGAGATAAGTTCGATAAAGAGCGAGCAAAATTTAGGGAAATTGATACGAAGCGTCGAGCTTAGTTTCCTTATTCAAAATAGAAGTCTAATCCCTGCTCCTATTGTACATCCACGGTACATGGTTATTCCTTCAGAGCTTAGTTTCTCCCACTCGATTCCTGATACTATTTTTAAATTATGCTCATTTATATAATAGTTATAACCGATATAGTAGCTTTGGTGCGAATCTCCTCGGCCAGCATTAATTTCTAATTGTTCATCACGCTTTTCTGCAAGCCTAGCATAGCGACTATTTAGTCTAATTCCCTCTTTTTGTGAACTTTTTTGATATTGTATACGAGTTACGAATTTATGTTTATTAGGAGTAATCCAATACATTGGCATGATGACGGTGCCCCAAAAACTTCCACTACGGTCAGTATTTGTTTGCTCACCATTATCTCCAAAAGCTATTGTGGTATGTAATTCTGCTGAACCTTCAGCAAGTCGTGTAACAAAAGCTGTAGCCCATTGGTTGCCTCCAGCTATCCGGGATTCATTAGTCTCGGCATTTTGATGGTACGTAGACCACCATAGATCCGTCTTATCAAGTCCAGTTTTACTAGCTAGGTCACATTCCCAGGACATGTAGTAAGTCAGACTATCAGACCATCCACCAATCCAGTCACTATAGGTACCAGAAAAGACGGCTACATCTATGGTATGCTTCCCTTTTTTTAGTTTTGTCCAAGCTGCGAGTGGATTTCCTTTCTTGATGTCAGAGAGCCATAATTTATTTGAGAAAGCAGAGCGTTCAAGGGTGTTTATGTGTGTTGCTGATCGCTGCCATTCATCTGCCATTCGCCCAGATCGGCGACCGTAGCCCATAGTTAATGCATCAATTTTTTTTAAATTAAAGGCTTCATGAACTTGAAACGAAATATAAGCACTTCGAAATGTTTCATGTCCGTATTGTCGATTTTCGTTTGGATAGTTATGCCGGTCGTTAGTAATTTGACTGATTGCTTTAAATGCGAGGTAATCGTTGAATACACCTTGAATTCCTATCCAGAATCGGCGAATCTCTTCAGTAGTATCCTCAAAGTCTCTACCATTTTGATCTGTACCAGTAATATATCCAAGTTGGTGCATGTAAGCTATATAGGGTTTAAATTTTATCGGACTCGCATTTTCTAAATAATCGAATCGGGGATTTGAATTATTCAGAGGATTTACTGAACTTGCAGATTCAATGGGTTCGCTTGC
>JAYYDJ010000040.1:0-5119 GCA_036160955.1 Verrucomicrobiota bacterium
GGCTTCTTATCTGAAGCAGCCGCAGTAAGAAGATCGGTTATTTTTCCTTCGAGCAACAAGCCATTATAAAAAACTATATCTGCCGCGCTCAATTTTAACAGCGCATCGCGAGTTGGCTTGTATAGATGTGGATCCACTCCCTCACCAATAATGGCCTCTACTGTAGCAGTATCAGCAGCTATGATACGTACAACGTCGGCGATCATACCAATTGTACAGACAATAGAATATGCACCTTCCTTATTCGATTCTTCTGCAGCGACTACGGCGTCACTTTTTACGCTACTTCGCTCACAACTGGTAGCCAAGACTAGAGCGATGAGCAACCAGCCCACAGAACCTATTGAACGTACAAAATACATACTTTGAATAATCAAATTAGTCTAGATTATGAGTCAACTAAGAAGGTGCATATTCAAACGACACACTGTGAAAAATAAACTGCTAGAGCAGTTGTATTATCCCTTCCATCGGTGGTGACTGCTTCTTTAACCAAGCGCTCGGCAACAGAACATTCGAGATTAGAATTTGTACCCGCTAAGATACGCTTAATGCCGCTGTCCCATAACCCTTCGACAAGACCATCTGTACACAATAAAAATTGATCCCCGAGTTCATACCCTACATTACCTAGGCAAGGGTTCATCGTTTGCGTCTTTCCGCCAAGAGCTTGCTGCAAAGCATTTCTACCTGGATGCTCGCGCATCTGGAGTTCATTAATCTGCCCTTTGGAGTACTGCCACCCAGCGTGCGTGTGATCCTGCGAGAGTTGGCTCAGAGTTCCGCTAGAACAAAGATGATAGATACGGCTATCGCCAACATGGCAAAAATAGAGTCTATATGGTCGCACCCAGCATAAACTAAGCGTAGCGCCCATGCCGGAAAGCTCCTCATAACTACGCCCTAAAAGTAGTAGCTCCGCGTGTATTTGCATAAATAGCTCCGACAAAATGCTCTGAAAATCAATCTCTTCACCCTGCTCAGCTGCGGCTAAGGATTGAGGTAATAAGTTTGTAATTTTGTCGACTGCTACCTGACTGGCAAACTCTCCTGCATTAGCGCCGCCCATTCCATCACTAACGGCGATCACATAATCGCAGCCGTGAAGCTTGGCATGGCCATACTTCCCAAGTCGCCGTACACCTTCAGCATCAATCGCCAGAGCTAAAAATGCATCTTCATTTTTTTTTCGGTAGCGGCCCACATCGGTGCATGCAGACCAGTGTATTGCTGAATATGTAGTCTTTTTAGGCATACTATTTAGACGATTTGGGTGGGTAGTTCCACTTTGAGCGATCTGCCACTGATGTAATAATTGGAGCTGGCGGGTGCCCTGGCTCTAAGATAGAAGAAAATTCAAAGTCGATGATATTGAACTGCCCCTGTTGTTCATTATACGTAATATTACGTACTTCTGCGTCCCCGTGTAGCACCCCAAACTGCTCTAGCTTAGCAAACATTTGTTGGCATTTAGCTTTACTTACATGCTCTGCCCGCTGCCCTGCATTGCTCGTTATTAAGTACAGTTCGTTAGGATCACTGCTAATTAGGCGAGGGACAAATGCACAACCTTTTTGAGCGAGAAATTCGAGTACACGCTGTTCATTCGCAAATCGCTCCCTAGCCTGCGGACCCTTAAAGTGCTTATGCACTCGCCCATCATAGCCAATGCGCACAAGAGCTCGTGCTGTATTTTTTGCCTCTTGCATAGACAACGAGACTGTATGATTACTCGCTTGAAAGCAAGACAGGTGGCTTAAAATAATTAAGTGGGCAATTGTAGGACTAAATAAGCATGAAAATGATTAAAAAAAATAAATAATACTTGCGGCTATTCGGTGGCATGCATTGTGCTACACGGAGCGTTCATTGTGCGGTCATTTTTTTCTGCATAACCGCTAACTTAATCATACTTTAACAGTCAAAATAGACACAACATCCAGTAAAATTATGGCGAAAATCAAACTCGAATACCTCTGGCTAGATGGTTACACACCCGTTGCCAACCTCCGTGGTAAAACAAAAATTGAAGAAGGTGATCCAAGCACATTCTCCCTAGGCGATTGCCCAATGTGGGGTTTTGACGGTAGTTCCACCCAACAAGCTGATGGCAGCAGTTCCGATTGTCTTCTTAAACCTGTAGCAATCTATCCAGACTGCACACGCAGCAATGCCTTCCTAGTTATGTGTGAAGTGCTCATGCCGGACGGCTCTGCTCACCCATCGAATGCGCGCGCTACCATACCAGAAGACGAAGGTCTCTGGGTGGGGCTTGAACAAGAATATTTCTTAATGCAAGATGGTCGTCCGCTTGGTTGGCCAGAAGACCCGGACAGCTACCCTGCTCCACAAGGAGAGTACTACACAGGTGTAGGATTCTCAAATGTGGGTGATGTAGCTCGTCAAATCGTAGAAGAGCATCTTAATATTTGCTTGGAAGCAGGTATCAACCACGAGGGCATTAATGCTGAAGTAGCAAAAGGTCAGTGGGAATTCCAAATCTTCGGTAAGGGCTCACACAACGCTTGTGACCAAGTATGGGTTGCTCGCTATATACTACTTCGCCTTTGCGAACAATATGGCGTGGACGTTGAGTGGCACTGCAAACCATTTAAAGGCGACTGGAATGGCTCTGGTATGCACTGTAACTTCTCTACTGAGTACATGCGCTCAACTGGAGGTAAAGAGTACTTCCTCAAGCTCATGGACAAGTTTGAAGAGTACAAGGATGAGCACATTGCAGCCTACGGCCCTGACAATCATATGCGCCTCACCGGACTTCACGAGACACAGTCAATCGACAAATTCTCATGGGGTGTAGCTGACCGCGGTGCATCGATCCGTGTTCCACATGGATTTGTTAAAGACGATGCTTACAAAGGTTATCTCGAAGATCGTCGCCCAAATTCTCAGGGAGACCCTTACAAGATCGTTTCGCGTGTATCGCAGACTGTTGCTGAGGTCGAATCCGCTTACAAATAAGCGGACACGATTCTTGCAATACAACGATTTAATCAACGCCGCTCCGTATTGGAGCGGCGTTTTTTTGGCGTTGCTCACAGCTTTTCTGTTGACGCACTTAATCTCCAAGGCAAATTCCCTGGTTTCCTGTTGAGGGGCATTAGCTCAGTTGGTAGAGCGCTTGCATGGCATGCAAGAGGTCAGCGGTTCGACCCCGCTATGCTCCACCACCCTTTTTATTGGGTAGACCGCTTATACAATTATAGTACCATATGCCAATCGAACTACCAAAAATTATATTTGGTTCTAGCGCACTCGGTAACCTCTACCGTGTCGTGCCGGATGCTACAAAACTTAGCATTGTAGATAACTGGATTCGTTACCAGAGAAATGCTGTAATCGACTCTGCTGGTAAGTACGGTGCAGGTCTTGCGCTGGAAAACATAGGACGCTTCCTAAAAAAACTAAAAGTCGATCCAGCCAGTATATTAATAAGTAACAAGCTCGGCTGGAAGCGTATCCCTCTAACTAGCAAAGAACCGACCTTCGAAAAAGGCGCTTGGTTCGGCATAGAATATGACGCGGTACAGTGCATCAGCTATGATGGCATTCTCGAGTGTTATCATCAAGGAAACGAGTTACTCGGCGACTACAGGGCACAGCTTCTGTCTGTCCATGATCCAGACGAATATCTAAATAATGCAAAAACAGAGGCCGAACGAAAGGAACGTTACAGAGATATTATAAATGCATACCAAGCACTGTCCGAATTACGCGATTCAGGTTGTGCACTAGGTATTGGAGTAGGCTCCAAGGACTGGAAGATTATTCAACGCTTGTACGATGATGGCATCCACTTTGATTGGGTGATGCTTGCTAATAGTTTTACTCTACTTACACATCCTCCTGAAGTAATGGAATTTATTCATACCTTACACGAAACAGGTATCCAAATTATTAACTCTGCAGTATTCAATGCAGGATTCTTAACAGGAGGTCAATATTTCGACTACCAAGTTGTCTCCCGCGATAGTCACTCAAACTTGTTTAAATGGCGAGATTACTTTATAGATACATGTGAACAACACAACATCTCACCGGCATTAGCATGCTGTCAATTCGCCCTATCCCCACCTGGCGTGGTCTCACTCGCACTAAATACCAGCAACCCAGAACGTGTTGCCGATAATGTAAAATTTGCAAATGAAAAGATACCTCCCAATTTTTGGAAAGCCCTTAAAGAAAACCGATTACTCGAAGAAAATTACCCCTATCTCTAATAAATGGTTATAGATTCACATCAACACTTTTGGAATTACGATCCTATTGAATTCGACTGGATCGATGAGAGCATGCGTAGTATTCGCCGAAGCTTTTTACCAGATGATTTAGAAGAACAGATTAATACAGTCGGCATTGATGGTGTGATCAGTGTACAAGCACGACAGACCTTAGAAGAAACCGACTTTCTCCTAAAACAAGCACAGGCAAACGATTTTATCAAAGGTGTAGTCGGCTGGTTACCCCTTGCAGATAAAAGTATAAACGAAATATTAGAACGCTACAGTGATGCCTATAAGCTAAAGTCCGTGCGCCACGTCGCACAGGGAGAGGCCAGCGGTTTCCTAGATGGTGAGGCATTTAATCACGGGATTGAAGCCCTTAAGTCATATGATTTGGCTTACGACATTCTTATATTTGAACGTCAACTTGAAGAAGCTATTAGATTCGTCGATCGCCACCCGAACCAAGCATTCGTGCTCAATCATGTCGCCAAGCCGAAAATAAAGATCGACCAACTCGAACCATGGAAGAAAAATATAATCGAGCTTTCGAAGCGCGAAAATGTTACTTGTAAAATTTCAGGTATGGTCACTGAAGCGAATTTCCATAGTTGGAAGGAACAACAACTTCACCCTTACTTAGATACAGTTTTAGAGACCTTTGAATCAAGCCGTCTTATGTTTGGTTCTGATTGGCCCGTCTGTTTAGTTGCTTGCGATTACAAACAATGGTACGATTTGATTCGTAAATACATTCAGCCACTTTCTTTTTCCGAGAAAGCAAACATAATGGGAAACACAGCTATTAAAACTTATAAAATATAAGACCATGAAAGCTATTAGGATTACAGAGGCTGGGAGATGCGAGATAGTTG
>JAYYDJ010000041.1:0-66490 GCA_036160955.1 Verrucomicrobiota bacterium
TTTTACAATTGCATCCGGCTTGGCCCCTATCATCTCAACACTATACTTTTTCAATAATACACTTTCATGAAGCTCCATGGAAAGATTCAGTACGGTATGTCCACCAAGAGTTGGTAATAGTGCATCAGGCTGTTACTTCAAAACAATCTTCTCTAATGCATCCAGTGTTAATGGCTCAATGTATGTGACATCGGCGAATTCAGGATCTGTCATTATTGTAGCCGGATTACTATTAACTAGTACGACCCTGTAGCCTTCCTCACGTAGCGCTTTACATGCTTGTGTACCCGAATAATCAAACTCACAGGCTTGGCCTATGACAATTGGTCCAGAACCTATGATGAGGATAGTTTGTATATCAGTGCGTTTTGGCATTAAATATTTAAAAGGTGAAATTTTTAACAATTCATGCAAGCACGAACAATTGAGAGGATACTTAATAAATAGTTTTTACTATAATTATTTACCCTATTTACATTTTAAATAGCTATCTAGACGATTGAATCTATCACAATAAATTAGTTATTTTTCGTCTATAAATCGAACTTGCATGCTTATTTTGTAGCGAATATAGCCTGAATTTCTACTGTGCTGTCTTTAGGAAGACCTGTGACTGCAACTGCAGCACGAGTATGTCGTCCTCTTTCTCCGAATACTTCAACAATTAAATCAGAAGCTCCATTAATGATATCAGGACTTTCTGAGAATCCAGGTATAGCATTAACAAAGCCATTGAGTTGTAGCACTTGTTTAACTTGATTTAAGTCGCCCAATGCTTGCTGCGCAATAGTCAGTAAATTTAGCGCGCACACTCGGGCCGCCGCTTTGCCGTAAGCGATATCACGAGTTGCTCCAATTTTCCCACTGTGTGTCATGGTTCCATCAACGCAGCAAATCGCGCCCGAAAGGAAGAGCAACTGACCTATTTTGAGTGCAGGTTGGTAGTTTCCCGCTGGTAAAGGAGCCGAGGGCAATTGGATCCCAAGTTTAAAAAGTCGCTCTTCGATATCCATGATGAATGGGATAGTTATGCAATAGTGAGAATCTAAATAAAAATTATGTTTTAGGTGATGTGCAATTAAGATTTATTTGTGTAAGGGACTTCTCCTTCGCTGCAAGCGATGACAACTGCACCAACGGTATCACTAAATACATTCACGGATGTGCGACACATATCGAGTATTCGGTCAGTGATCCATACGACTCCGATAGCCTCTACTGGGAGGCCTACTGCTGGCAAAATGACTGAAATTGCGACCAAACTAGCTGCAGGAATACCCGCTACTCCGATGCTTGTTGTTAAGGCCAGAATAACGACTAACAATTGTTGGCTGAAATCCAGAGTCAGAGCCCCAGTTGATGCGTATAGTTGGGCAATAAACATAACGACAACGCACTCGTACAAAGCCGTCCCATCCATATTAACGGTAGCCCCAAGAGGAAGAGTAAATGAACTCGTTTTCTTCGATATGTCTGCTTGTCCCTCCACTATTTCCATGGTTAAAGGTAAGGTTGCAGATGAACTTGCTGTTGAAAAAGCGGTGAGTAAAACTGGCGCCATTGCTTTGTAATGCGTTAGCGGATTAAGTTTACCAAGAAATTTTAACACGATGGCTAAGATTATGCAAAAATGGAAAGCCAAGGCTAGAAGCACTGTTATAAAAAAGTTTAACAAGGTGCCAATCATCTGATCAAAGGGCGCGTTCAAAAGAATTGGAGTTACTAAGCCAAACACTCCTATTGGTGCAAATCGGATAATGAAATCAGTGAGGCGTAGCATGACTTCTTGTGCGCCGTCCCAAAAGCTCTGCTGAGCAATGCGTAGTTCTTTGCGAAGTTTACCTATAAATACTCCAAATAATATAGAAAAAGTAATCACCCCAAGTAATTGCCCATTATTTGCCGCGGCGTTTACAATATTTGATGGAAACATACGTAAAAAAATAGCGTATAGATCATTTGCTCCACGCCCCTCAACTTTTTCCATGAGTCCCTGATGGAGAGCAGTTTCACTGGCTTCGCCTAAAATCGCAGTTGCAAGTGCAGGGTCTACATTTCCAGGGCCAATAAGATTGACCGCAAGTAAGCCAACTACGACTGCTAATGCTCCGCTACAAGTATAATAGAGAAAAGTCTTCGCGCTCATGCGCCCAACGCCTTTTTCAGCACCTAGATGCATAACTCCAGCAATGATCGATGCTACTATTAGAGGCACAATGACCATTTTTAGTGCATTCATGAACAGCCTCCCAGTAAACTGGCAGAAGCCTTCGACGTAAGCGCTAGATTGTGTGCTACAAATTGGCAGAATAAATTGGGCGACTAAAACTGCGAGTGCTAGCGAGAGCAGAATCTGCCAGTGAAGTTTCCATTTAATAGGATTCATAAGATATTAGTTTTAGTGATTTAAATGTCTTTATTTAAATTGGCGAGCAATTGCCAGCAATCGATGGGTAATGCTTCTGGGCGAACGGTCGGAGAAATTCCACTGTTGAGAAGTGAATCGAACCAAGCGCTAATTTGTGGATTGGATTCACGTTTGCAGATAGCACCAAGTTGTTTTCGACGCTGGGTAAAAATGCGCCGAATACACTCTTTTGCAGGATCAGAAAAATGTACTGGATTTTCTTTTTGGTCGAGTCGCATGAGAACCGAATCAACTTTAGGTATAGGAAGAAAGCAGGTTCCTTTGACTAAATGTGAACTATGTAGCGAGAAAGAGGATTGTAGAAATACAGAGATAGCGCCAAAAGTTTTGCTGCCTGGGTCAGCGGCGTAGCGATCTGCAGTTTCCTTTTGTAACATCAGTACCATGCGACTAGGCAGTAGCTTTGATAAGATTAGATTCATCCATGGGGTCGCTACTGCATATGGGAGGTTTGCGATAATTTTAAAATCTTTGCTTTTGCCGGATACGGTGAGTCCAGCAAGAGGTTCTTCGAGGCAATCACCCTGACTTAGGCAACATTTTGGTGCATTTTCTAAGAGACTAGATCGCAAGTAGGCGCTCAGTTTAGGGTCGCGTTCAATAGCCCATAGATGTGCCCCTGTGTCAAGAATGGCTCGTGTGAGCGTGCCTAACCCAGCGCCAATTTCTACTACGAGTGAGGTCGAATCTATTTCAGCAAGCTCAATTGATTTGCGCACAATATTTCCGTCAATGAGGAAATTCTGCCCAAGTTTTTTATTTGGCACATGCTCAATCTGATGGAGGATTTCTTGTGTTACTGTTGGACTTAAAGGCATCGCACGTAGCTATCTAGCCGATTTCTAACGTTCTGTTTAAATTAATAGAATGAGGCAAGCACTCTTGCCTAGTGGGTAAATTGAGGCCTTTTCACTTCAGGCATTGTGAAAGGCTTCTACCAAAGATTCAGGATCTTCGACTCGCATGAGCGCCTCGCCAACAAGAATTGCATCTGCGCCACATAAGCTTGCCCGCTCTGCATCTTCAGAATCAAAGATTCCGCTTTCGCTAATCCGTACAATTGATTCTGGAATAAGCGGTATGAGGAATTCTGATATACTAAGATCGGTCTGAAAGCTTTTCAAATCGCGATTGTTTACGCCGATTATTTTTGGGTCGAATTTAAGTGCTTTCTCCAGTTCACGTTCCTCATGAATTTCGAAGAGTACATCTAAGCCCGCCAAGCTAGCTGATTCATAGAGAGCCTTGATGGCATCATCTTCGAGGGCTCGTACAATGATCAATATTGCACGCGCACCTGCCTCGGCCGCCTCAACAACCTGTACTGGATGGATCATAAAATCTTTACGCAAGCAAGGAGTGATTCTTTGATGCGCTTCTAAAAATTCAACCACGTCCCATAGATCTTGAAGGCTGCCACCAAAGTAATCAGTATCTGTGAGAATTGAAAAACAATCCGCATTGGCATTTGTAAACTTGCGAGCTTGCTCGACAGCAACGAAATCTTGTTCCGCGATTTGACCTGCAGATGGTGATTTACGTTTGATTTCAGCAATTACTGATAGATGGTCCTTACGTGCGAGCGCATCGTAAAAACTTCCACCTTGTTTTTGCATATGGGCAAGTCGCTCTAATTCAGAATCACGTACGGGGCGAATTAAATTACGATAAGCATGCCGCTTAGCCGCCATAATTTCAGTGAGTTTGTCCATATATAAAAAAGCCTACTTTAAAAAAGTAGACCATTAAAATTACGTTTCTTTGTATAATATCAAGGCAGCTTTTTAGGATTCGTAGCGGCAAGTCGTGATTCCACCCATTCGACTATCAAATCTGGCTCGTTTTCATGTGCCCTAGTAACTGTTAAAAATTCCGCAGGGTGAATGTTGTGGGTTTTAAAAAAACGCCGATCGCCACCACATCCATACATTGTTTCAGGCGGCAGTTCTCCACGAAGTTTAGCGACCGCCTTGGGAATAATTCGTGGCAACCATTCGATCCCGCGCACTTTGCATTGCTTAGCAGGAAGCTTGGTTGGGTCAATTTTGTGCTTTGTAGGGACCCCTTTTTGTACTTGAAAGAAGTAGTCACGTCTCACTGAGTGGACCAAGAGAAAGGTCTCAAAGTCTGGTTCTTCGCAAGTAACAAAGTCTTCAGCGTAGTCGAATACATCCATAGTATTAAGTCCTATTTGTGCTAGTTCTGCCAGTGTCGCAGAGTCAAAAAACTCTTCAGTTGCTTGTTGCCCGCCTTCATAACGAGTTACTGCATCTTTCCAAATTTGCTTTAGCTGTTGCTGATAATTGTAGTTGTGCACTAAATCAGGTGTAGATGACTTTTATAATAAATCAAGTTGT
This sequence comes from Verrucomicrobiota bacterium, assembly GCA_036160955.1. Taxonomy (GTDB): domain Bacteria; phylum Verrucomicrobiota; class Verrucomicrobiia; order Opitutales; family Coraliomargaritaceae. Next base: position 4,786 of record JAYYDJ010000041.1, read on the forward strand.
CACGTAGAATTCATTTAGACGCGGAGTGCAGGTAGCAACTATCTGTGAGTGTCTTAAGAAATGCAACGAGAGCGGCTTTATCTATGTCATTCATAGGAATACCCTGTCCGGGATGTTTCGCTAAGTTTGGGTTTAAAGTAGGGCTCTGATAGATGCCTGTGCTGTAATGCTCGACCACTTCTTCAAGCGTTTTAAGTCGTCCGTCGTGCATGTAAGGGGCAGTTATGCCGACGTTACGTAGGCTAGGAGTCGAGAACTTACCGATATCTGTATCGCGACGGGTAATTAGGGCGCGACCATGGTCGGTGGTCAGGCGCAGACCATTGTTATGAAAGACATGATCGCTGAAAAGCGGACCGCCATGGCAATGGAAACAATCGGCCCCATAAAGTTTTCGTCGTGGGTCGTACTCGGTAAAAAATAATTTTAGCCCTCTTTTCTCTAGCTCGGAGAGTTCAGCCTCACCTTTTACCGCACGATCAAAGCGTGAGTCAGCACTGGTTTGACTTAATAGGAATTGCTCAATTGCAACTCCGATGCGCTCAGCCGATATATCACGTGATCCGAAAGCACCTTTAAATAGGCTTGGGTAAGCTGGGTGCAGAGATAGTCGCTTTTCAACGAGCGGTAGCGAGGCGTCCATTTCAGTCTCATTTTCAATACTAAAGAGTGCTTGTTCACGCAGCGAATCGACTCTGCCATCCCAGAAGAATTGTTGTTTCCACGCGAGATTGACCAGCGGCATCGAGTTGCGCTTGCCGACTTGCCGATCAATTCCCGTGCTCCGTATGTCTCGATCAGCAAAAGCTCTCTCACTTTGATGGCAGGTGGCACAACTTACAGTGGCATTTCTCGACAAGCTGGAGTCATGAAAGAGGCGTCGACCGAGTTCGACTCGCTCGATGCTCAGCGGGTAGTCTTTGGGGAGTGGTGGAAGCGGAAAGAATTTGCTAATTTTAAGTGGGTAGGGAGTGCCAATAAAAGGGGTAGCAATACCTTTAACCGCTGGAATAACTGATTGTCTTTGTGTGGCATGGATTTGTGCCACTAGAAATGCGCCTTCTGTTTGTTGCTTTAATTCAAGAGCCAAGGGATCGCCCTGTCGGCCATGAGTCGAGCTGGTTTTTGCAACGGCGATATTTGCTAAAACATGGTCGAGGTTAAAATGTAGGATTAATTGAGCATCACTGGTGCGCAGGTCGACTGTAGCAGGAATGCGCACCCGCATTCGATGAGGTTCATTCCCCAAGTGGTAGGAAAAGCCACCTTTATTATACTTTGTTTGCCAGTGACCCTCAAGGGCTAGAAATATATATCCATCCTGCCAATTCCAATGTAGCTTATTATTGATTGGATTTAGTGGGTGCTTCGCTGGAAATTTAGCGGGGTCGGACTGATTAATTTCCGGTTTCAAGCCAATTAAAAATTCTATCGCAGTGAATTCAAGTGGGGGTAGGTCCGCTAGATCGACACTTGTGACCCCCGCTTCAAAATCGATGAGTCCGAACCAATCTTTAAGTATGTGTTTATTACCCATACTATCAATAAGGAGAGGTTCTGAAACAAGATAAGCGATGCGACTGATCGAAAGGCTAGAGTTGTTTCGGGTTGCATGCCAAGAATCAGAGAGTACTACTGGTCTTGTCTCCCATTTAGCTACAAACTCAATACTTAACTGAGCCCCATTTAATGATGCCAGTAGTAACAGTGTGAGCCCTGCAATTCTTAGGGTCATGGAACTGTGTAGGTGTTGGTCGCGTTGAAGGTCCTGGTTGAATTATTTCGGCCACGAAAGGTTACCACCATTGAATAGTCCCCCGAAACTAAGCCTGCAGCAACTGGGTCAAATGTTACTTTTACGGAAAATTGGTCGGGTGAACCGGAGCTATCAACGCGTGAAGCCGAAGATCCACTATTCAACGTACTTGTATCAAAGTTTGCTTCCTGACCGCCAATGGTTACGGCTAGGGGGTGCACAGGGTTGCCCGCGTTACTCCCTCCTGTACGAACTAGTGGTGGTACCGAATTGATATTATTATCGATCAATTCTATATAGACGATTTCGCTGCTACTACTCCCATCGGCGGGGTCGCTGTAGCCACCACCTAAGCTAGCATCCATAGCAATGAAGAAATCATAGGCTATTGTTTCGATTGAACTGAGCGCACTTATATTGAGTGGTGACTGCTCGTTTGAATCCAGCGAAATATTATAAAACTCGTAGCTTGGGCTATCGCTAGAGCTTAACGGGTCACCATTGATGATGAGTTTAAATTCGGGGTAATCAGCGCTTAAAAGGGCCCGACCACTTCCAACAGTGTCTCCAAACTTTTCTGCCACTACTGTACGACCACTTAAATCGCCCCCATTAAAAATAGGAATTAAGCTATTGGAATCAATTATATCTACTGCGCTTGTAGCAGTCGACGGATTAATGCCAGCTAGTTGTAAGATAGTACTAAACAAATCCACACAGTGTACCAGTGCATTAGTACTGGAGCCCTCACTCACATTAAGGTCTGGCCCAGATATTATTAACGGTACATGAATGCCACCTTCGTAAAGATCGGCTTTCGCGTGCCCGTTGCCATAGGGTAATTGAGCTACTTGACCAGGGGAGCCATTATCACCAATTATAATTACATTTGTATTTTTTAGATCGATATTCTCCAGCAAACGCCCAATCTCTGTGTCCATTGCCTCAAGCATGCGACAGTAAAGGCCCGTATTTGAATTATCACTTGGATTCGAGTAGCCTCCTTGGGGCGCAAGATCGGCAGGTGGTTCATGAAAAGGGGTGTGGGGAGCATTGAGCGCTAGCCAGCAAAACCAAGGACTACCTGTAGCATTACTATTGATCCAGCTCACCGTATCATCAATTTGTTCGGTAGTTGTATAGTTTGTACTCGTTGTAGTGAGTGTCGTTCCGTTAATGACTTCGGTTTTCGTCCAATTAAAATAGTCGGTAACGCCTCCTTGTAAAATTCCTTTAAAATAATCCCACCCACCAGTTACTTGAGGGCCTGTCAGACCGCTACCTAAATGCCATTTTCCGAAGGACGCTAGGGCATAAGAGGACGATTCTTGGATAAAAATTTCTGGTAAGGTCAACTCCGAAGCAGATAGGGTATTGTTACTATTTGGATCACCCACTCCGTGCCTGAAGGGATGCCGTCCAGTCAGAATGGTGGCTCGTGTGGGTGAACAAATTGGCTGGGCATAGGCTCGGTTAAACTGTAAGCCCGTGCTTGCTAGGCTTTGTAAATTCGGCATGTTTGGCAGCGTTAACCCGACGCTTGCATTGTGAACAGGGCTCCAGTCATACCCCCAATCATCAACAATAATTAGTAGTATATTGTTTCCTGTGTTTATTGGGTTCGTACCGACACTTAGCGAAGCATTAAAACGTTCACTGATACCATCAAAAGCGACCTCTAATAGGTAGTTTCCATCACTGAGTGCATCTAAGTCGACGCGAAACTGAATCTGGTCTTGAGTAGGACGACCTAAGTAAGTTATGGAGTTGCCTTCAAGTGAAATACTAGAAGGATCGATGTTTAAGTCAGCGGGTGCAGTGCTCGCGCCTGAAAGGGTTAAAGTGACAGAGGAAAAGCTTGTGTAGTCTGGAGTGGAATAATCAAATCCAGTCGAATCAAAAGCCTCTAAAGCAGTTTGATTAAGTTTAAAGAACCGCTTATCTTCTTGATTGATTAGATTAATTTCTGTAAAAGCTAGCTTATCGCTATTGGCAGTAATTATTTCATTTGATAATTTCCAATGGGTTAAGTCTGAACTATAACTTACTTCGTAACTGCCGCCTTCAATTGCATCCCAAGTGACGGTGACATCACCGGAGGTGAAATCGGGTACGATACTTTCAGTCAGTAGCTGCTTTTCTGGCCCACCTTCAAAATAATTAACAACACTCTCATTTATAGTATTAAGGCTATCGCCGCGAGGATCACCATAGTACCAGCGTCCAATGTTATAAGGAAAAACGGGCGTACCGTCCGGCTCAATCGTAATAAAGTAAGCGTAGGTTCCATTCGGATAATCGGGTGTTTTGCAAAAACGACCGTTGTAGAGGTCGAGATCAAAATCACTGCCTAGGGCGAGGCCAAGGTCGCCCTTGTATGCATAATCCTCTATGTAGTGACCTAGCGTATAATTATCTACACCGACATCTGGACCCTCTTGACTTGTTGCTAAGACCGGTCCAATGCTCTGCGCTGTCACTGCCCAGGCGGGCAGACTTGTGCGCCCAGTAACATTTAAATTAGTGCTACCGTTTGAGCCATCACGCTTTTGGTAGCCAGACCGCATGCGCTGTACTGAACTAGAGGCATCATTTGGATCACTGTAACCGTACGGGCCATATATTGGGTAACCATCTCTCACCCATCCGATGATTGGAGAGTGGGACGGATCACTTGCATTTTCAGAATAAGTGTTCGCGATACTATTATAGTCTACGTGATCGCCTAGCAGAAAGCGTAGCCCCGGGGGGTTGGCATGGTAGTGATAATTAGACCCTGCTTGGTGAGCATTTCCTGCATCAAAGGTGACACTTTCATTTACATAGGCATCACGGTTCCAGATGCCATCTCCGCTAAAGTTAGTATTTGGCCTCGCATCAGAAGCATTACTATTTGAGTAAGAAAAGGTGTCTCGATTATCAAACATCGCAACGCCGTCTACAAAGTAACCAATTTCTCCACCCCTAGTCAGTGTTTTATTTTCCTGCACTGCTGGGCTACGAGGAAATCGATAGAGACCTGTACGATCATCTCTAAGTGCAATGTTGGCTGGATAATTTGGAAATAGATTTGTTTTGTCGGCATCAAGGTACCAAGGCCCCATGATATAGCTGGCAAGATTGGTCGTGCGAATATAGACCCAGTCATTTGAGTAACTGACTTCGTGGATTCCAGCATAAGTAGGTGCAGTCTGATTGCCCTGTCCACGACTCCAAGTGCTGACTGCATTCCCTGAATTTTGGTCACTGATGGTTTCGTAAATCCGAGCGTATTGACCGCTGTTTTCAGTGTACCAGGAAGATACCTGCGGATCAGTTGCAAAAATAAAGCCAGCATCAAAAAATAGCGCCGATACTAGTAAGGGGTAAGTAGATTTTAAATGGGGCAAGTTAAGTACAGATTGTTTGGTCTTTGGTCAATATTTCCAATTTTTCTATCTAATTTGATTAAATTAGAGTGACGGTATGTTTTACTTTTTGTACTTTAAAGCAGTCGCTATAAAATTCGCAAAAAGAGGATGAGCCGCATTTGGCTTGGATTTAAATTCTGGATGAAATTGCACTCCTACGAACCAAGGGTGCTCAGGAATTTCAATAATTTCCACAAGATCACGATCCGGGTTCGTTCCTGCTATGCGTAAGCCGGATTCTTTAAGGCGATCACGAAAAGCATTATTAAATTCATATCTATGTCGGTGGCGTTCTTCGATATTTGCTTTTCCGTAAGCGTGGATACTAAAGCTGTCGTCAGAAAGCGTACAGGGGCAGGCGCCCAAGCGCATATTTCCGCCCTTAGTCGTGAGGTCTTTTTGGTCCTCCATAATATCAATCACTGGGTATTCAGTTGCTGCATTAAATTCTGTACTGTTGGCATCTTTGAGACCCGCTACATGCCTCGCAAATTCAATGACTGCGATTTGCATGCCTAGGCAGAGTCCGAAATACGGAATGCTTTGCTCGCGTGCAAATTTGGCTGCAGCGATTTTACCTTCGGTGCCTCTGTCTCCAAAGCCACCAGGAATGAGGATGCCGTCCAGATTCGCTAAATGTTTTGCAGGATCTTTTTCTATGTCTTCTGCATCCAGGCGCACGATACGTATGGCGCTGTCGTTTGCGATCCCAGCATGTATAATGGACTCGTATACAGATTTATATGCATCCTGTAACTCAATGTACTTTCCAACGACTCCAATTTCAACTTTATGACTAGGTGCTTTAAGCCTATGAACAACGTCATGCCATATTTGCATATCATTATCAGGTGCCTTTAACTTTAAATGTTGTACGACTAAGTCATCAACTTTCTCAGCCTTTAGCGTTAAAGGCAGTTCATAAATAGATGTTTCGACATCCATTTCTTCAATTACCGCTCGGACAGGGACATTACAAAATAACGATAGCTTCTGTCGCATTTCTTGAGTCATTGGTTCCTCTGTGCGACACACTAAAATATCAGGTTGAATTCCAATTTCTCGCAATTTAGCAACGGATTGTTGACTAGGTTTTGTCTTTAATTCTCCTGCAGCTTTTAAGTAGGGTAGCAGTGTGCAGTGTAAGAAGAGTACATCTTCACGATCTACTTCTAGGGCAAACTGTCGCATTGCCTCTAAAAAGGGCAGCCCTTCGATATCTCCAATTGTGCCACCAAGTTCTGTAATCAAAACATCCACATCATCACTAGTTCCTTTATAAATCCTGTCTTTAATCTCATTTGTAACATGTGGAATTACTTGTACAGTAGCGCCTAAATAGTCTCCGCGCCGTTCTTTTTGTAGTACTTTCTCATATATTTGACCTGAAGTAAGATTGTTAAGTCGGCTAAGTTCACCAGTTGTGAAGCGTTCGTAGTGACCTAGGTCAAGGTCAGTCTCCGCGCCGTCATTTAGTACATAGACTTCACCATGTTGAAATGGGCTCATCGTGCCAGGGTCTACATTTAAGTAGGGATCAAACTTTTGTAAACGAACTCGAAGTCCTCGTTGTTCTAGAAGCGCCCCAAGTGCAGCAGCAGTTAGCCCTTTGCCTAGCGAAGAAACAACGCCACCGGTTACAAAAATATACTTCATGGACTAACTTTGTATCTAAATATTAAGCAATACAGGCTGTACTGCTTCTCTCGGAGATCGATTAAATTAGTCGTGGTATGGTGTTGGCAACTCTAATTAATTGTAGGATCGCACATTGGCTTTAGTTTAATCACTAATTTAGTGGCAGTGATGAAGGTGTTATGCCGCGTCTTACTGACCTATGAAAAACGTTGTTTTTATTTAAGTAAGCATTTCTAATGCATATAATATAGATTGCTTATAGATTAGTATATAAGCGCTACTTATTTGAAAAGACTTACTTAATCACTAGAACTTCATACTGAACACTACAACTAATGCACACTATAGGTAGCTTTTTTTCGTCCACAATTGGAAGAAAAACACTAATGGCTCTAACTGGCTTAGTTTTAGTACTTTTTGTTCTAGGCCATATGCTCGGCAACCTTCAAATTTTTTTAGGACCCGATGCGATTAATGCTTACGCATACAAACTGCATGAAGTACTGCCTGCTTCAGCACTATGGGCTATACGTTTATTTTTGCTTGCTTGCATTACATTGCACATTTGGATGGCAGTTCTGCTGACTATTGAAAATCGTCGAGCACGTCCTCAAGCATATTTGAAACAGCGCCCAGTTCAAGCTACCTATGCATCTCGTACGATGCGTATGAGCGGTGTCATTTTACTCGCATTCATTATTTTTCACATTTCTCACTACACCGTGCGTGCAGTTCCAGGAATGCTATATGATGAGCCGAATGTATTGGATTCAACTGAAGTGCCTTTAGTTAAGAACGGGCTTGCGGTAGTCAAAGAGGGTGAGACGGTTCCGACTTTCAATGTCTACGATATGATGGTAGATGGATTTGAAGTTTGGTGGGTGTCGGCATTCTACATTATAGCTACTGGGCTATTGTGCCTCCATCTCACTCATGGAGTTAGTAGTATGTTTCAGACAGTTGGTTTACGAAATAAATTGTGGCGACAGCGCCTCGATCGAGCGGCGTTAATATACGGCTGGGGCGTGTTTCTAGGTTTTGCAATTATTCCTGTCGCTGTGCTGAGTGGATTACTAAAGAATGACCCTCGCTACGAACAAGCTATCAGCGCTGCGCACCCTATTATTATAGAGCAAGTGGTAATAGCGCATGATTAATTAATATATTTAATATGAATTTAGATTCTAAAAGTCCAGAAGGCCCAATTGCCGAGAAGTGGTCTTCCCACAAGTTTAATATGAAGCTGGTTAATCCAGCTAACCGTCGAAAGTATACAGTAATCGTTGTCGGATCAGGCTTGGCGGGCGGCGCCGCAGCTGCTAGCTTAGCAGAGCAGGGTTATAATGTGTCTTGTTTTTGCTATCAAGATAGTCCGCGTAGAGCACATAGTATTGCTGCTCAAGGAGGTATTAATGCCGCAAAGAATTACCAAAATGATGGGGATAGTGTACAGCGGCTATTTTATGATACAGTAAAAGGAGGTGATTATCGTGCCCGCGAAGCGAATGTGCACCGCTTGGCGGAGGTCTCCGTAGATATTATTGATCAATGTGTCGCTAACGGTGTGCCATTTGCCCGAGAATATGGTGGATTGTTAGCAAATCGTTCTTTTGGTGGTGCTCAGGTTTCACGTACCTTTTATGCGCGTGGCCAAACAGGTCAGCAGTTGTTACTTGGTGCTTATTCTGCACTTAGTAAGCAAATTGGTTTGGGCAAAATTAAAATGCACAATCGTCACGAAATGTTAGACTTGGTTAAGGTCGACGGTCATGCAAAGGGGATTATTGCCCGTAATATGGTGACCGGTGAGATAACGCGCCACGCTGCTGACTGTGTGGTCTTAGCTACGGGTGGCTATGGTAATGTTTTCTTTCTTTCGACCAATGCACAAGGGTGCAATGTTACAGCAGCTTATCGAGCCTACAAGCGTGGTGCTGGATTTGCTAACCCTTGCTACACGCAAATACATCCAACCTGTATACCTGTCCATGGAGAGCAGCAATCGAAGCTGACTTTGATGTCAGAATCACTACGTAATGACGGCCGAGTTTGGGCGCCCAAGAGTGCGGACACTGCAAAATTAATTCGTGAAGGTCAGCTTCAAGCCAATGATGTACCTGAAGCAGAGCGTGATTATTATTTAGAACGTAAGTATCCTAGTTTTGGTAATTTGGCACCTCGTGATATTTCTTCTCGCTCGGCTAAAGAAGTGTGTGATCAAGGCCGTGGTATTGCTCCAACTGGCCTCGGAGTGTATCTTGATTTTAGGGACGCCATAGAGCGGGACGGTAGAAAAGCTATTCAGGAACGCTATGGAAACCTATTTGAAATGTATAATCGCATCACTGCCGATGATCCTTATGAGGTTCCCATGATGATCTTTCCTGCTGTACATTATACCATGGGCGGGTTGTGGGTCGATTATAACTTGCAAAGTAGTATACCTGGCATGTTTGTGGGTGGTGAAGCCAACTTTTCTGACCATGGTGCAAATCGATTGGGTGCATCTGCTTTAATGCAGGGCCTTGCTGATGGCTACTTTGTCCTTCCCTATACGGTTGGTAACTATTTAGGCGAGCTGGGTGTTGCTGCTGCTGGCAAGGTGACTACGGAGCATCAGAATTTTTCCGAGGTCGAATCAGATGTGAAAGCAAGAATCGATAAACTTATGAGAGTTAATGGTACAGAATCTCCACGGTCTTTCCATAAACGCCTAGGCCATATTATTTGGGAACAGTGTGGCATGGCTCGTAGTAAGGAGGGACTTGAAAAAGCGATTCGAGATGTACAAGCATTGCGCAAAGAGTTTTGGGAGAATGTTCGAGTAGTTGGCGATGCGGATGCGCCGAATCCTGAGTTAGAGCGTGCTGGGCGAGTCGCAGATTTTTTGGAGTTTGGCGAATTGATGTGTCGTGACGCCTTAATGCGTGAAGAGTCGTGCGGCGGACATTTTAGAATCGAGCATCAGACAGATGAGGGTGAAGCCAAACGAGATGATGACGCATTTGCTTTTGTGGGAGTATGGGAATATATTGGAAATAATATTGAACCAGTATTACATAAAGAGGCACTCATTTATGATAATGTAAAGTTGGCTACACGCAGTTACAAATAAGTCTAAGTATAGGTACAACATGGAAAAACGATGAATCTTATCCTCAAAGTTTGGCGCCAAGGGCGCAGAGATGCAGTAGGGCAGTTTCACATGTATGAGCTCCAAGATGTGTCTGAAGACTCTTCATTTCTAGAGATGCTTGATTCACTTTCTGAGGAATTAGTTTCTAAAGGTGAGGAACCAGTAGCTTTTGATCATGATTGTCGCGAGGGTATTTGCGGGATGTGCTCCTTGACAATTAATGGTGTGCCACATGGTCCGGAGAAAGCGACAACAGCATGCCAGTTGCACATGCGTCACTTCAACGATGGCGAAACAATTACAGTTGAGCCTTGGCGTGCAAAGCCATTTCCCGTCGTCAAAGATTTAGTCGTGGATCGTTCGCCTTTTGATCGAATTATCCAGTCTGGTGGCTTTATTACTGCGCGAACAGGCAGCGCAGTGGATGCCAACGAAATTCCTATCTCCAAACAAACAGCTGACTTCGCCATGGACGCGGCAGCTTGTATCGGCTGCGGCGCATGTGTGGCGGCTTGTCCAAATGCATCGGCTATGTTATTTACTGCGGCTAAAGTCACTCACATGAATAGTTTACCGCAAGGTAAAGCAGAGCAAGATAGGCGCACCCTTGCAATGGTTACGACAATGGATGGAGAGGGCTTTGGCGGTTGTACAAATGTAGGCGAGTGTGAAGCAGCCTGCCCAAAAAGTATTTCACTCGATATGATTGCTCACTTAAACCGAGATTATTTGAAGGCGCAAACGAAGAATCTCTTGAACCCAGTCCAGTGACTCTAGGTAAGTTTATTCGATAGACAAAAAAGCCGAGCAACGACGCTCAGCTTAAAAGTTATGGTATGAATATACTTAGAGGGATTCTGATGGATCGAATATTTGTGCAGTTGCTGTAGATCTTATAGCATCTTCGATGTTTGCCGTTGTTTTACCGGCATTAGCAGCGGCAGAGTTTCCGACCAACTGCTTCGGTTCCGCTATGTTTTCATGGTATTCAATGTGACCATCCATGAATGCAATGTGACCACCATTTGCTCCCCATGGATTCGCTTCAGGATCCCAATACCCAGTATTTTGTAATCCTTTTGTCCAAATAAGTGGAGTGGTCGAGCCATTTGCATTGCCGCTCATGTTAACGACACCTGCATAGCCTATAATGGATTCATCGGAACTACTCCAATCAGAATTAGGCTCGAAAGATCCATCGGTTTGTCGTGACCCAACTAATTTTGGTAATTCAGGAACTGCGGAAAGTGCAGGATCACCATCTATCAGATAGATTGCTGCGTCTACCAACCCAGCTCCTTGTGCCAGAACTAATGCCCAATCATTCATATCATTGGCAACTGTAGGCGTGCTAGTAGAATAAGTGCCATTTCCGATAACGCGTGTTCGCCCACCACTCGTAGAGAAGTTATTGTAGGCTAGAGCAATCTGGCGCATATTACTCGATGATTTTGCTTGCGAGGCTTTTTGGCGTACAGCGCCAACGGCAGGGATCAGAATTGCAGCAAGAATACCAATAATAGCAATAACTGTTAACAATTCGATTAGCGTAAAGGCAGAATTTTTGGATTTTTTTGTATACATAGTAGTTGTTTCGTATTTTTAAAAAATTGTTTCAGCAGTAAGTGGATGAGTCTATACTTTTTTACGCTGCTAAAGATAATTATATCACTACAGTAAAGATTTAATAAGGTAATGGGTAGGCTGCGCAAAGTTCAAGTGCTATTGCTTTTGCAAAAGCTATTGCACTTGAATCCTCAGGTGCTGAGAGGACAGTGTCAACAGCATCTGCAATGCGCAACATATCAGCTTCAAGCATTCCTCGACTAGTTACTGCAGGTGTGCCCAGTCGAATGCCACTAGTTTGAAATGGACTACGTGTTTCTCCAGGCACCGTATTCTTGTTTGCAGTGATGTTTGCCTGATCGAGGGCTGTTTGCGCAAATTTTCCAGTGAGTGCTTGGTCTTTTTTGCGCAAGTCAATCATCATTAAATGGTTGTCTGTACCCCCACTAATAATGTGGTGTCCTTTGCCTATTAGGGTATTGGCAAGCACCTTGGCATTGTTCGCAACATTTTGTTGGTAAGATTTAAAATCTTCACTGGCAGCTTCTTTGAAGCAGAGCGCCTTGGCAGCAATTACTTGCATCAGTGGTCCGCCTTGTGTACCTGGAAAAACTGCTGTATCAATTTTTTTTGCGTGGTCTTGTTTGCACAATATCAATCCACCACGAGGTCCACGTAATGTTTTGTGCGTGGTAGTAGTTACAAAATCGGCATGGGGTACTGGAGATGGATGAACACCAGCTGCAACAAGACCAGCTATATGAGCAATATCTGCTAAGAGATAAGCGCCCACCTCTTTTGCTATTTCACCCATACGCTTAAAGTCGATTGTCCTTGAGTAAGCGGATGCACCCACTGTGATCATTTTAGGCTTTTCTTTGCGTGCTGTTTCAGCGATGTGCTCGTAGTCAAGCAGACCATCATCGATGCCGACTCCATAGTTAACAACTTCATGATAAATACCGCTAAAATTCATAGGATGACCATGCGTCAGGTGTCCCCCGTCAGCTAGGCTCATAGTCAAAATCTTATCTCCTGGACGAAGCACAGATAAGTAAACTGCAGCATTCGCCTGACTACCTGCATGGGGTTGAACGTTAGCATGGTCTGCACCAAATAGTGTTTTTGCACGATCTATAGCAAGTTCCTCTACAGTATCTACAAATTCACACCCCCCGTAGTAACGTTTGCCTGGATATCCTTCAGCATATTTATTTGTGAGGACGCTGCCTTGTGCTTCCATAATTGCAGGATAAGTGAAATTCTCAGACGCGATTAATTCAATGTGCGTTTCTTGCCTGTGACGCTCAGCGGCAATTGCGGCAGCGATTTCTGGATCTAAATGATTTAGCGAAGTAGCATTAACAGCGCTGGATGTTTTTAGTTGGCTCATAGTGTAATTGTAACAAAATGATGTTACTAATTTGTGCAACTTAGAAGGGCCAAAGCCATGTTTTCTTCGCTTTTTTAGCACCAGATCCATCTAAATTGGGCTTTGGGTCCAAGTTAGGGTCACTGATTGTTTCTGTAGTAGGTTGATTTTCTAATGTATCTTCGCCTTGGCTAGTAGATATTTCTGGATTTTCACTCCAAAAAGGCCACCACCACGGATCGTCATTTTGTGCGGATACTATTTCATTAGCGGACTCTACTTCAGCTTCTTTTTTGGATTCAAAAGGCCAAGCCCAGCGCATAAAAGTACGCCCCCAACCCTTATCTTCATTGGTCGTCTCAATTCCAGCAGCATTCGCCAGTTCTAGCATATGATCCGCCACAGCTTCGCGACCTTTTAGATGCTGCGTAAGCTTAGCGATCTCTGCAGGTGCAGCAGTTAGTACTTTAGTAGGAATACCATCGAGGGGGCGCCCTGGTTTGTAGCTATACATTACGAAGCCAAGGCCAACTGGGCTAAGAATTTTTCGCATTCCATTATCCCAACGCATGAAGATATCCTGCCCGTTCATAAGCCAGTCTCCTTTAAGGGTGCGATCCAACGAAGTGGATAGGCCACCGAATCGCCCAATCACAATACGTTCCAGAGTATTATCGGCATGCTTAATAATCCAAGTACCACGGTAAAATTGTCTCGCCTGCTTGCGACTGGAAAAAGCGATACTGCCGCTGTATATTTCACGCTCATGTAAGTATGCGCTTAACCATTCACTCGGGACATTGTCTTTGCGGGTGCGTGCGGCAGATACAAAGCTCGTGGAGTCGGCGTCGATTGGAGTGCCATTGGCTATGCGCTTGTAGCTGAATTCACGATCGCCTTCACGCAGAATTGAATAGTGGCCACTATCCCAAACGATATGTAAATCACTGCCTTGCTTTGCCCAAGCGCCTCTTAATCCACGAGTGTTATTATCGCCTTGAGCTTCAGTGCTAGCAGCTGAGCGATCCTTCTCTATGGAAATATAGTTTAAGCTGTCTTTCGAATTGCCAACTTTCCATATTCCAAAAAAGTTCTTTGCTTTGTCGCGATCAGAGGCAAGAGCTTGCGAGGATGTTGGAGGTTTCGCCCACTGTCCTAGTATTTCCTTCGGTATTTGTTGAGCCGATTCGGTATAAATTTCTCTGCCGCTTGCATCAAAATAAGTAGCGTTAAACCCAGCATTTGTGCGCTTTAGTTTGTGCATGGTATTATCCTGCCATGTAAAAGTAGCCTCAGTTTCTGTACTTTCCCAGTTGCCTTGATATACCAAGCGGTCCGAATTATTTCCCCAGAAGTAAGAAGCCCTGCCTTGTTTTTTAACAATTAAAATAAGCTGGCTCGATTCAGGTGTGATTACCTGCCAAGAGCCTTGAAATATAGTATTAATCGTTTGTGCGGGTAGACTTAAAGATGTACCTACTGTAGCTAGAGCAATACTCAGCGCTCGGTACAATCGCTTTTTACGCAAGCGTGGAAAAATAAACATAGTAACTGCATATTTTTAGCTTCTTTCCCATGCAAGTATTATTCATAGCGAAATTGTCTGTCGCTGTTAGGTATTATAAAATCCAGTCGAACAAATGTAAAAATTACTATCTTGCGTCATCAGTAGCTGCTATTTGTGAGAAATCTAGTAAGCTTTGACTAATACTACCTCGTTCCAACGCGGCGCGATCGGTTTGATTGTGTGAGTCGATAATCGTTCCTTCAGAGTAGTGAAAACTAAATTTACCAGGTGAACCCATTTTGTAGAAACTACCCAAGCGAATCTTAGCTGGTGTTGTCATTTCGATTGGGCTATCATTTCGAGTCTCATAAGGAAAGTTTATATTTACGACTTTGCCATTATTTGGCGGATGTTTTAGAATTTGAATGGTCAACTCGAGTGCTCGCTGCCCGGCACATTCAAGGGACTTTGCAAATATTCCTTCAGTTCGTCCATTGTTGGCATGAATGTCATTAAATAGATCGATCGGCACATATTTACTAAAAGCAATTGCTGGAAGTCCCCACTGAGCGCCTTCAATAGCTCCTGCTACTGTGCCAGAGCTAAGAATTAGTGTTTCCGTCGTATTGTATCCTATATTGATGCCCGATAGTACAACATCTACTGGCTTATTAATGAGATGCCCAAGTGCAATGTTTACGCAGTCAGTGGGAGTGCCATTGACTGTCCATGCTTCAACATCTTTACTGAAATATTCTGAATTTTTAACGACATCAACTTCTTTTCGGCGACTGATTGCTCTTCCAATCCAGCTTTGCTGGGTGGCGGGAGCAGCAACCGATACTGTAAAGTCCCGACTGATTGCTTTAACCAAGCAGTGAAGAAAAGCTGAATGGATACTATCATCATTGGTTATGAGTGCATGTGGTCTCATGAGCTTGTGAAATTCTGGATAGAATTATTTTTAGTGAATGTAGCCAGTGCGGATCACATAAAAGAGAGCTTGCGTGGTAATACTTTTAAACTCCATCAGGTCTTTGTAGTACCTTCAAAGGAGCTTCTTTAATTTGCTCGCGCACATTAATTGGTAATTCAATGCTCTGTAATGACCCATCTTCGTTGAGCTTTGCTAGTATGGTTGTCATATGTCCTTTGCCTGCTTGAGTTGCAGTTCCATCTGAATTGCATCGGTAAATCCGAAATTGATAATCAATTGCGCGATCTTTTACAGCTTTTACGGCTAAGTGAATTTCTACTGTATCACCAAATCGTAGGGGCGCTGTAAATTTGCATTCTGCTCGGGCTCGTGGCCACCCAGTTAACTTTCCAGGTTGGACTTTAATTAAGTCTAGTTTGTTGGCGGCAAAAAAGTCACGTTCTGCAAGTTCCATATATTTGAAGAAGTTTGAGAAGTGCACAAGTCCAGCCATATCGGTTTCTGAAAACTGAATTATGTGTTTTGATCGATGTTCGTAAGACATGGGAAATAGATAGGTAAGAAGTCTTCTAAATTGCAATGCGTTTCATTCATTATAGCTCGAGTTGCTTATCTTTAAAAATAGATTTACTCTAAATAATTACATGTTTTAGGTGTAGCACAGCTTATTGTTTGCATCTCTATGATACATTTTTCAACCAGCGCAAAATTAGCACCTGTTCATTTATCTTTAGGCACCACCCTCTGGATTTATGTGCTCATCGCCTTCAATAATCATTTATATTCGGAGATTGTGCTATCGGAGGCACTTTCAGTGGAAGGCTATTTGGATGTATGTGCAGAGTATAATGATCTAAATCAATCTGCACCATCTTCAGGTCACAGTTCTCTCAACGCCGATGAGTTGTCACTAAGCTTTATTGTGAAGCCTGGTTCTATTGTAAGTGGTCAATTAGATATTGCCTATGATGGCACCGATGGCAGTCAAGGCATGCAACTGGACCAAGCGCTTGCAGTCATTCGGCTAGAGCATGGTGAGCTGACCATTGGGCAGTATGCATCCATGCTCGGGTTTGAGGCTTTTGACCCAACTGGACTCTACCAGTCTACGACGGCATATAACTTGGGTTTTATAGGAGATTTCTCAGTACTCAACCAGTATGCTTATGGGGTAAAGTATTCTTACATGACTGCTGTTAACTTTTTCGGCATTTCTTTGCAAAAGGGCGCTGCAGATATCGATGCAAATCCTTTACATAAGCCTTATGAGAATACTGATTCTATGGTGGAAGTTGCAACTGCTCAAGATTGGGGTGCGGGGCTGACGTCTTTTCTTGGAGGTGCTTATTGCAAGGACGATGGGGGTAATCGCTCGAGTTACTCGATCAACGCCTACATAACATATGAGAATCAGGCTTGGGTTTTTGCAGCAGAGCTAAATCGCTACAACTCAAAGGTTGGCTCACAACTGGGTGAACACATCAATCAGTCTGTATTAGTTCCTTTTACTGCGGGCAAAGAAAACGTCCTCCAATGGCTACTTATGGCAAACTATACTTACAGTGATAGAGCTTCTATCACTGCGCGAGTTTCAAGAAGTAAGCATGAGAGTGATTTGTTAAATACTGATGAAGGCATTAGAGCTGACTTTATCAAGTTCACAGCAGCACATAGGCAAGAGTTGACGGACAATCTTACTATTATTTCTGAACTAAGCTTAATTGAGGCTGATTCACCTTTCGCGGGATTTCTAGTAGGCGGCGTCCAAGGGACTGCTCATATTCTTTTTACTTTTTAGTAGAGCTATTAAGAATAGCTGGAGTTTGTGAAGTATTTTATTCTACTATTTAGAATATTAACACATCTACTTCATTCTTATGCTTAATTTTTAATCTAATGGATGCTGTCGGTGTGTAACTTCTTGCCAATTAATTAGAGGTTATCTACTAACATTCCATGAAAATCGTACTCGCTTACTCTGGAGGTCTAGACACCTCAGTACTCGTTAGCTGGCTCAAAGAGCATTACTCTGCAGAGATTATTACTTTTGCAGCTGACGTTGGCCAAGGTGAAGAGCTAGATGGGCTTGCTGAGAAGGCAAAAGCTACTGGAGCTTCAGCTCACTATACGGTTGATTTAGTCGATGAGTTTGCCCGTGACTTCATTTATCCGATGCTTCGCGCGAATGCACTCTATGAAGGTCAATATTTTCTAGGTACTTCAATTGCTCGACCACTTATTGGAAAAGCTCATCTAGAGATCGCCGAGCGTGAGGGTGCAGATGCTGTTGCTCATGGAGCGACTGGAAAGGGTAATGATCAAGTACGCTTCGAGCTCACTTATGCAGCTATAGCTCCAAAATTAGAAATCATTGCACCTTGGCGCATGGATGTTTTCCGTAAGGCCTTCCCGGGACGTACCGAGATGATTGACTACTGCCGCAAGCAATCGATCGATGTAGAGGCAAGTGCTTCAAAACCATATTCTATGGATCGAAATTTGCTGCATATTTCTTATGAGGCAGGTATTTTGGAGGATCCATGGTTTGATCCGACTACGAACGATAATAAGGCAATGTACAAACTAACTTGCGCTCCTGAAGATGCACCTGAAGCTGCAGAATATGTAGAGCTTGACTTTGAGTGTGGAGATTGTGTTGCAGTTAATGGAGTGACTCTCTTACCGGCTCAGGTTATGCAAGAGCTTAACTTACTAGCTGGTAAACACGGAGTCGGGCGAGTCGATTTAATTGAAAACCGTTTTGTTGGTATGAAAAGTCGGGGCGTTTATGAAACTCCAGGTGGTACAGTTCTGATGCATGCGCATCGTAACATGGAAACTTTAACAATGGATCGAGATCTGATGCACTTACGTGATAGCTTAATCCCTCGCTACGCGAACTTAATTTATAATGGTTTTTGGTATGCACCAGAGCGAGAAGCTTTGCAGGCTTTTATTGATGATTCACAAAAAACGGTTACCGGCACAGTACGCTTGAAGCTCTACAAGGGCTCGATCACTACGGTTGGGCGTAAGTCGCCGCTTTCTCTATACGATGAAAATATAGCTTCTATGGAGGGAGTGCAGAGCGATTATAACCCAGACGATGCGAGCGGGTTCATTCGTCTCAATGCGCTCCGACTGCGCCGCCGTGCGCTTGCCCAAGGTGGACCAGAGATAGCCTCTGAGAGTCAACTTGAACGCGAGTAAGTACTGTATTTATTTTTTACGTTTATGGTATTAAGATAGCGTATCCATGCGCTGTTCCAATAGTCGTAGTTTAGTTCTTAACCAGTGTTACATTGAGAGCGTTTGGCTAACCTGAAATACACTTGTTACAATTCCAATTGCTATTAAAGCGACCAGTAAGAACGCAAAAATTAACGCACCTGAGGAGACAATGTTTGTAAGGCGCAATAGGCGCTTGCTTAGCTCTTCTCGAAAGCTTTTTGTTACCTCATGCATGCTTTCGCTTAAATTACCGGTGTCTTCACCGACAGCAAGTATATCAAGGGCAATATCAGGCATAAATTGATTGCGCCTAAGGGCTTGAGCAATGGATAGGCCTTCATTGACCTGATGCCGGGCATTTTTGAATCGCGTGCGTAGCTCATAATTATGAACCGTTTTTTCAGTCAAACGTAAAGTTTCTGTAGTATTTATTCCACTTTCTAGCAGGGTGCTAATTAGATTGCTGGATTGAAATAAATCACTGTATCTAATAATTGCTCCTATTAGCGGCAGTTTCAAAAACCAGCGGTCGGTCTTTGCAAGGCCAACCCTTGTTAGGCGCCACTGTCGTAAGCTGATTGCTGTAACTACTATGAAGAGAATTAATAAGGGACCATAGTTCATAAGCAAACTAGAGCCATCGATTAATACCCGCGCGCTCAAAGTCATTTCAGAACCTAAGCGAGCAAGCATATTTTCGATCTGCGGAAGTAACACTGTTAAAAAAAGAATGACTACACCGATAGCGACGGTGCAGATAAAACCAGGGTAGGCCATACTCGTTAACATCTTCTGACGAATGGTTTGTTTCTCTTCTAGGTAATCGATAACTTTTTTTAAGATAGGCGTGAGGTTACCAGTCGCTTCACCTGCTTCAACCACATAGCTCACTGAATTAGAAAAATACTTTGGTTGACGCGTTAATGCTCTGGCTAAAGTGCTGCCTTCGCTTAATTCGCGCCACATAGCCTGAGCCAGAGTTCTTTGCTCAGTTTGCAAGAGACGCTTACTTAATATTTTAATGGAGTCCCCGATTGGAAGTCCAGAACTGTGGAGTTCCATGAGTCGCTTGAGTAATTGTAATCCAACTTTTTCTCTAGGCTGGCTGCCTCGTTTTCCTAAGTTAGAATCGATGCTTGAATTTTGCGTACTATTTATAAACCAGAGCATCTTATCTTTCAGACGACTCCAGTGGTTATTAACTTTTGGAATTATGACTTCTAGTGAGACTGGCTGTAGACCACGACGGCTCAGTGCTTGAAGTGCTTGGCGTCGATCACTTGCTTCTAGCATGCCTTGTTCTATATGGCCATCGGAGCTGCGCGTTGTATAATTAAATTCAGGCATAAAGTAATCGTTATTTTTGATGAGTAATAACTCGATCTATTATTGAGTCGATAATTTTAAGATTTATTGTGGGGTTATAAAAGATTGTATTACTGTTTAACCATTAGCCCATAGAGCGTGAGGTTGAGGTCATTTCGAGTATCTCTCATTAGTTTAATTATAATATTACATCTTATTTACAAAACTGGGGAGAATTTACCTTGAATCCAATTGTAGCCAACACTTACATGGACTTAATGAAATTACCCTATATCAAATTTCTCTGTTTTCTTCTTTTAC
This sequence comes from Verrucomicrobiota bacterium, assembly GCA_036160955.1. GTDB lineage: Bacteria > Verrucomicrobiota > Verrucomicrobiia > Opitutales > Coraliomargaritaceae. Next base: position 24,965 of record JAYYDJ010000041.1, read on the forward strand.
TTTCAAGGGCTCTTAGTGCGCAAACTACTGTGACTTCTGATGTAGTCGGGTATCTTAAGATTCCTTGCTTAGGCGGTTCTGATACCGTTGTTGGTGTACCACTTCCTAAAAATACCGTGGTTAATTCGATCGTAGACTCTGTTAATGTTGGAGCTTCTCAAATAACACTCTCCTTAATTACGATGACAGCATCCGAATACCAAGACTCCCATTTTGTGCGATTTGGTGATAACTCTAGTCTTGAAGGTGCTAAAATGACTATTAGCGCGAATACTAATGACACACTTACATTAGATCCTGTTAGTGGATACAATTTGAGCGATTTATCCACCGGCGACGAACTAGCTATCATACCTCACACGACCTTATCCGAGCTATTTGAATCGGTTGCAACCATTCCTGATGGTACCGAAGTTTTATATTTTGATAGTACAGGTGCTTCCATAAACAAGTCATCTGTTGGCGGATATGTTTATTATGCGCCCACATGGTATGATGCTGATACTTTCACTGATGCTGGGCAAGCGGTACTTTTCCCTGACGATGCTTTGATTGTTAGAGTTCCAGGAGATGCTTCAAACGATTTTGATTTGATCTTGTCTGGTGCTGTTCCAAACGTCGGGCATAGCTTCCCAATTGTCACATCTTCTGCTGGTGCGAACGACAATCTAGTTTCGCCACAGATTCCTACACCTGTAGCAATATCAACACTTTTCTCTAATCCATCAGATGGTGATGAAATATTAGTTATTGATAATACTGTGCGGGCAATCAACAAGTCATCTTCTGCGGGCTATGTTTATTACTCTCCGTCTTGGTACAATTCGGATGATTTTAGCGTTTCCAACGATGTAAAATTAAACCCTTGGGAGCTAGCTGTTTATAGGCGTGCAGATCAAGGTGGGCAGTCTGCTGTTATATTTAGCGGACGAGATGATTATTTAAATAACTTGTAATATCTAAATTAACACATTTAATTAAATATATTTATATGAAAAATTCACTCATCTCTGTAATTCTGTTATTATCAGCAGTAGCCCTCAATGCTACTGTAACTTTGCAAATTCGCACCCAACTAGCTAATTCTAGTGGGACAGCTACTAATGGCATGTATTGGGGAGTTCTTGTTGATTCAACTGATGATGGTTTTGCTGTTACATCTACTGGAGAAATAACTGCATTTGATTTCACAACTAATGGTGTCTATGGTAACGATTCTTTCTTTGTTGGATCAAGCACCACAGTGTTAGCTATTCCTTTTGGCGGTACTGGTGTAGCAGCCAACACTAGCCCAATTACTCTCAGTGGTAACGTTTCAGCAGGGGATTCGTTTGGTATCTTCTGGACAGACAAGGCTGGTGGTTCCGGTGTCGACGGTGATTCTTACGGTTTTGTTAGTGTTTCAGGAGCTGTTTTACCTGATGATGGTAGCACCACTGCTTTCAATACAATATTTACTGGAGATCCTTACACAGCTCAAGGATCCATCATTCCAGAGCCTTCCATTTTTGCCCTTTTCTCAGGTATTTTTGCTCTTGGTGCAGTAATTTTGCGCAGACGCGCGGTTTAAAATAATCTAGGTCATAATTTTTAGCCTCGGTGCGCCGAGGCTTTTTTTATAATTTTTGGAACCGTATGTTTAACTTAGTGACTTCAAGTATTGAGCTTTAACTATTATATGGAAATCTCCCGCCTTTAATTATTCGCCATTAATCAATACTACTATGCCTAAATATACTTTAATAATTATAGTCGCTCTTGGGGGGGCTTTCTACTTTGCACGTACGATTTTTCTTGAAACAGCTATTGAAGCTAAAGAGCAAATAACTGAATCAGTCGAAGAAGTTGAGCTAGTAGAATCAGTTGATGAGGTCGTGGCTAGTGAAGTCGTTGAAGTGGCGGGAGTAAATGAGGAAGCTGTTGTTAGTGCTCCCACTGAAGCCCAGATGATAGAAGCCTTTGCTTACTTCAGTACATTTCAATCAGGTTACCAAGCCTTTGGTTTTAGTGCAAAGGATGCGACTGCAATCACAAGTGGTGTTGCATTAGCACTGTCCGACACTGAGCCATCCGATGCTATGATAGCTTTAATTCAGAGCCCTGAATTTCAAGCTTTCATGCAGCCTCGAACTGAGGCTGCCCAAGCAGAAGCAGCAGCTGCACAGGCAGAGCAACAGGCCGCAGCTGAAGCGGCCGGAGCAGAAGCTGCGCAAGAAAATATTGCCGCAGGTAAGGTCTTTATAAGTAACATGCAAGGCGATGAGGATCTTCAATCAACAGATTCAGGACTATATTATAAGATAGTTGAACCTGGTGAGGGGGATCGACCTTCTTTGACCGATTCAGTTTTAGTTCATTACAAGGGTACCCGTATTGATGGCACTACTTTTGATAGTTCTTACGAACGTGGCGAGCCAGCTACTTTTCCCCTTAACGGCGTAGTAGCAGGTTTCGGTGAAGGGTTAACTAAAATAGCTGCAGGGGGTAAAATTATTCTCTACATCCCAAGTGATCTTGGTTACGGTAACACTCCGCGTCCTGGTGGTGAAATTCAGCCGGGAGACACATTGGTCTTTGAGTGTGAACTAATAGAGATTAATCCAGGTAGCTGAGCCTTTAGTTAGATGAATTTACTAATCCTGTGTTTTAATGAGGCTTTTTCTATTATAAATGAAATTAACTCCTAGTAGCCTAGAAGAGTATCTCCGCCAAGAGGAACAAGAGGTGCGCTACCCGAATCCAGTAAGTCAGCGCCATAGTTTTTATGCAGTTGCCATCCTCCGCGGTACGGCGCTCCGTGTTGCTTGATCCACTCAGTAATTGTGTTTAAGATAGTAGGGTTTTCATGCCGAGACCATTCAGGATGTAACCATATAGGGACATTCTTGTGTCCAATAATGGAGTCGTATTCTTCAATAGCAGAGGGCGCATCAATGATCAATTTAAATTCATTTGCGATAAGTATATTCTCTTTTAGTGGTAGTTTCCAGCGTTTGGGACTTAATGTAATCCAGTCAAAATCTCCTTTTAGTGGAAAAGCGCCGCTAGTTTCTAGGTGGACCGCTTGACCCGCTTTTTTCAATGCCTCACATAGCTCGCTCAAGTCATGAATAGCCGGCTCACCCCCAGTAATTACAGTAAACTCAGCTAGCGTTGAAGCTGCTGCTTCTGCCAGCTTATTTACATCCAGACGTTGTATTTTTTTTGGGATATGTTTTGGATGCCAAGTACCTGCTGAATCGCACCAAGGGCAGTGAACCGGACAGCCAAAGAGCCTTATAAAGTAAGCGGCACGCCCAGCATAGAAACCTTCACCTTGAAAGCTGTAGAATTGCTCGTGCACTGGAATTCGTCTCGCCATAATAACTATTCAGGACTATAGCAGGCTGAATTTTTACTATCTTCTTTAACTTCGACTGCTGCCACCCAAGCCCTACCATTAGTTAGCTTGCGGACCATAGGATCAAATATTTCATGCAAATGCTCGGCAATACCTTCGCTCGCACAATTGGGTAGAATATAAACTTTAAATAAGGATCCAAACTGTGCTATTAAGTCGTTCATTTCTGGGTCATCAGCACTAAAAAGACAGGCGTGATCGAGCTTGTCTTCTATCCAATTTTTCAGATCTCCTAGTTTACCAAAATCTACAACAAATCCATTTGTGTCAGTTTCTCGGCATGAAAAGGTTACGGTGAAGGACCAATTGTGGCCATGTATAAGCGCACAGTGGCCATCATGAAGGTGTTGACGATGGGCGAATGGAATATCTGAGTAGGTTTTTTTACAGTCTATCATAAAATGATCTTCAACTAAGTCGCCAATTTTTGGCGCGTAAGCTATTAATTGACGGTGCAGAGTCGGCATAAATCGTGGGATCTTCTACCCCTGCTAGATCAAATGCTTCTCGGCGCTCAATACAAGTACCGCATCGTCCGCAGTGAACAGCTCCACCATTATAACAAGACCACGTTTTTTCGAATTGTACCCCTAGTTCGGCTCCCCTACGCACGATGTCTGCTTTTGTCCAATCTACAAATGGTCGATTTAAGGCTATGCATTTCCAATCGCATAGCTGCATGACTGCTGACATTGCATCGGCAAATTCGTTTCGACAGTCTGGATAGATTGCATGGTCACCACTATGGGCGGCGTAAGCCACTTCTGTCGCACCTATAGAAAGGGCATGACCAGTCGCTATCGCTAGTAATATCATATTTCGATTTGGCACCACTGTACTTTTCATATTTGATTCTGTGTAATGACCTTCGGCAACGTCTATCTGTGGCGAAGTTAAACTGCTGCCTGCAAGAAGTGGTTGAATCGCTGAAAGATCAGCTATGCGGTGCGCAATATTCATATAGGCACAAATCTCAGTAGCTTTATCTAACTCACATCGGTGGCGTTGCCCATAGTCAACTGAAAGAGCATGTATTTCATGCCGACAAGACTTCATATGAGCAAGAAGAACAGTGGAATCAAGTCCACCAGAATAGATAAGTACAGTTTTCATGAATTCAGTCATTGCCGATTTGGTTCGGCACCCTGGGAATTCCTTAGCAGGGAATATATGATTTATGTAATATATTTTATTTATTGAGTGGGGCAAGTTTAAAGAGCTGCGCACACCTGTCTTGACAAGCACCACAAGCGCTTTACTTTACGCCATTCAATTTATAACCCAGCAATCGGAAAAAGCGGGCTTGTCTCGCTTTTTTTATTTTCTGCAAACAATGAGCCACGAAATACTTTCAGTCTTAGAATACATGGAAAAGGAAAAGGGGATCGGTCGTGAAGACATGATTGCCGCAATCTCGACCGCCATAGCAAGCGCTGCCCAAAGGGGCGAGGGCACGAGTCAGGAGATCCGCGTAGATATTAATCCCAAGACAGGAGCACTAAAGGCTTGGACTGTCATGAATGTCGTTGACTCTGTAAGTGATGCGAATCTGGAGATACATATTGAGAAAGCTCGTAAATTAGAAGCTACCATAGAGGTCGGTGGTGTTATAGAAAAAGAGATTGATCCAGCATTTTTAGGTCGTATTGCTGCACAGACAGCTCGTCAAGCTATCATGCAACGAATTCGCCAATTTGAGAAAGACCGTATTTACGATGATTACAAAGATACCATAGGCGACATTGTAACTGGTACTGTCCGCCGTCGCGAACGTGGAGATTTAATAATCGATTTAGGTAAAGCAGAAGCAATTCTGCCCCCCCGTGAGCGGGTGCCTGGTGAGGACTATTCGCCAGGGGAAAGTATTCGTTGTTTACTCCTTAGGATCGAACAAACTAGCCGTGGCCCTGACATCATATTATCTCGCTCGAATATTAATTTCGTTCGCAGACTTTTTGAATTAGAAGTTACTGAAATCGCTGATGGCACGGTAGGAATAGAGGCCATGGCCCGAGAGGCAGGATATCGCACTAAGATTGCAGTGACCAGCAGTGATCCTAAAGTAGATCCTGTTGGCGCTTGTGTGGGTGCTCGTGGTGCTCGAGTGAAAACTATCGTGCGTGAACTTGGGGGAGAAAAAATCGATATTATTCGCTTCCACAGTGACCCAATCGAGTTGTTGGAAGAAGCGCTAAAGCCTGCAATCCCAAAGAATATTCGCAGTAATGAGGCAGAACGCCGGATTCACTTTGAAGTTGCGGAGGATGATCTATCTATTGCTATTGGTCGTCGTGGTTTTAATGCCAAATTGACATCTCGCTTGCTAGGATGGAAGCTTGACATTGGCAAAGAAGAGAAAGAAGCAGTTGGGTTCGACGAGAAAGTGGCGAAGGCTATTGAAGGAATTAACATGATTCCAGGTATAGAGCCTGCCATCGCTCAGCGTTTAGTTACTATTGGATTGGTCAGCCCAGAAGCCTTTGAAGGTGTGTCTGAGTCAGATCTAATGGATGCAGGATTTACCGAGGAAGAAGCTAATGATGTAGTGGCTAAAGTAAGTGAATATCTACACCAAGGCACCTAATAAAATTTAGTTTTAAACCAGTTATAAGTTTGTAGGATACAATTAATGAGCGTTCGTGTACATCAACTCTCTAAAAAGATAGGGATGGATAATAAAGAGCTACTAAAGCTCTTAAGTGAACGTGGGTTTGAAGTAAAAAGTGCTTCTAGTACGATTGACAATATATCCGCTGAATCTTTAGTCGAGGAATTCGCGCCTAAGCCAGTTACTGAAGAAACAACAGAAGCTCCGAGTGAACCAAAAAAAGATTTACTAAATGAATCAAGTGCTCCAGCTCCTCCGCTGGGTAGTTTTGTAAAGAGCCAGGAAGATATTAATCAGCTGCGTAAGGGGAAAGCAGGTAATGTAGCAAAGTTAAGTACTGCAGTTCAGGCTGAATTAAAAGATAAGACTGTATCTGTTTCGAATGATTCATCAGTTTCAAAGTCTCCGCCCCCTAGCACGATACCAGCGGTTAATTCGGATTTGTATGCGTCGGCAAAACCACCTTTATCTTCTCCACCTTCGGTGCCTGTTGCTGGTCCACCCAAGCCGCCCGCAGTTCCAAAAGTTCCTGCTGCACAAGATATGCTGGATACTCATGATGCTGTCGATGAATTAAACGAGGGAGAGAGCGAAGCTATTATTCTTCACGTCAAGCCACCTATAGTGGTTCGTGACTTTGCCGTAGAAATAGGGCTTAAACCGTTTAAGCTGATTTCCGAGCTAATGGAGATGGGGATTTTTGCATCGATGAATCAAACCATTGAAGAGACAACTGCTGTAGCGGTTGCTAAGCAACATGGCTTTAGTTTAGAAATTCATCATCGTGGGGAGCAATCGGAAAGCAGTGTACCCAAGAAAGTGGAAAAGAAAGTTGATGTAGATGACCCTAAATTTTTAAAGGAGCGACCACCTGTTGTCTGCATTTTAGGTCACGTTGACCATGGCAAGACCACTTTATTGGATACGATTCGACAGGCGAATGTTACAGCAAGTGAGGCCGGTGGTATCACCCAGCATATTGGTGCTTATCAAATTGAGCATAATAGCAAAAATATTACTTTTATAGATACTCCTGGTCATGCCGCATTTTCCCTGATGCGCGCGCGCGGGGCGACTGTCACTGATATTTCTGTACTAGTTATAGCTGCCGACGATGCTTTTAAGCCTCAGACCGAGGAAGCTCTAAAATTTGCACAGCAAGCGAATAATGCGATTGTAGTAGCTATCAATAAGATTGATGCTAAAGGAGCTAATGTTGATCGTGTGAAGCAACAGATGCAAGAAAAGGGGATCGCCCCAGAAGATTGGGGGGGCGAAACGGTTACTGTAGAAGTTTCTGCAATAAATGGTACCAACATTGATAATTTGCTTGATATGATACTTTTACAGGCGGAAGTCATGGAGCTAAAAGCCAACCCAGATTGCTCCGCTAGTGGAATTGTTGTAGAATCTCAAATTGAACAAGGTCGAGGTGCTACGGCATCTGTAATTATTGAGAAAGGCACCTTGAAAAAGGGCGATGCTCTGCTCTGCGGAGAGGTGTATTGCCGTGTAAAGTCTTTGCTCGATGACAAAGGAAAACAATTAAAGTCAGCGCCACCTGGGGCTCCTGTTAGGGTGCTTGGTTGGTCTGGTGTGCCTGCTTCCGGTGACCATTTTACGACTGAAAAAAATGAGAAGTTAGCGAAGCGTGCTGCTGAAGAAGTTATTTTCGAACGGAAGCGTGAATTAAATGCTAAACAAGACAACGACGAGGATAGTACTAGTGGCGGTCCTACGGTAGATGATTTATTCGCGGCTATTGAGAAGCAGCAAAAAAAGTGCTTACGCTTGATAGTAAAATCCGATGTTCATGGATCTGCCGAAGCACTTGCTGATGCAATTTTAGATCTTCAGAGCGACAAAATTGACTTGGATATTATTCATGTTGGTGTAGGCAACATCACAAAGAATGATGTGACATTAGCGAGCGCAAGTGACTGCTGTATTATTGGATTTAATGTGCGCCTAGATAATGGGGTACAAAGTGTCGCTAAACATCATGACATTCGTATTATTCAACATGAAATTATATATGAGCTTTTAGATAAGGTTGAAGAAGAATTGGTTGGCATGCTTGATGTCGAATTTAGTGAAAACAAAACTGGTGCTGCCGAAGTGCGTCAAGTTTTCCCAATTGGCAAAGGGCGGTATGTGGCTGGCTGTATGGTTACCGAAGGTACTATCAATCGCTCGCATAAGGCTCGTCTAGTGCGATCTGGAGAGGTAATTCATGAAAGTAATATAGACACGCTGCGTCGCTTTAAAGACAATGTAAAAGAGGTTCGTGCTGGTTACGAGTGTGGTATCAACGTTGATGGCTATGATGATTATCAGGAAGGTGATGTCATAGAGTGTATTTCCGTAGAGGAAATTCGTCCCTCGCTACGTTAAGTCAAATCCAGCAATGAGTTGTTGGAATCGACATCATATCAATACATTATTGTTTATATCAATACTGTTGAATTGTTAAACTATGAAGCAAATGTCTAAGCGAATTATACGTGTGAACGAGTTACTGCAACGAGAAATCAGCGAGCAGCTCCGACGCCGTTATCGTTCTGATGCTACTCGTATCACAATCAGTAGTGTTGAAACTAGTACTGATCTTCGCAATGCAAGTATTTACTATTCAGTATTAGGGGAGCAATCAGATATAGAAGCTGCACGCTGCCTCTTTATAAATATAGGCAAGGAATTACGCCGGCTTGTAAGTCAGAGAATAGTATTAAAATATTTTCCACAATTTGAGTTCACTTACGATCCATCATTGCAGCGTGGCGCCCACTTGCTTGACGTAATCGATCAACTGGATGATGAATAATTATAAAATGAAAAGTAAATATTTCTCTCAGCAAAGTTATCAGTTTGCTAAGATTATTGAGACATTTAAAGGTCGTAAGGTTGCTGTTATTGGTCATCTGCGTCCAGATGGAGACTGCATAGGATCGGTAGTGGCTCTAACCCGTTTACTTCATTCATTAGGAATTGAGGCAGTTGGAGTAAATCAAGACCCTGTGCCTCAAAGCTTGCGAGTTTTTGTGGGTGATACCCCATTAATGATAGCGAGTGAACTTCAGTCCGAAGGTTATATTGCCGTAACAGTTGACTGTGCTGATTATAAGCGAATCGGTGATAAGCTAATGGAAATGTTTCCTGAGATTGAACTCAATATAGATCATCATATTTCTAATAAAAATTATGCTAGAAATAATATTGTAATCGATAGTGCATGTGCGACTGCTGAGATTTTAGCGGGATTTTACTTAGATAATGAGTATAGTTTTGATACTTGTATTGCACAAAATTTGTATATTGGAATTGCAACTGATACTGGACAGTTCCGCTTCCCCTCGACTACTCAAGCTACTTTTGAAATTGCTCGTCAGTTATGCGAGAATGGAGCTAATCCCGCAGTAGCTGCTACAGAGCTTTATGAGAATGAAAGTTTTGAAAAAATTAAATTGCTACAGATTTTCTTAGGTTCTTTGCAAATGAAGTTTAATAACCGCGTCTGCGTAGGACTTATTGAGAATGGTGTCTACGAAGACACTGGTGCTAGCATCGATGATTCTGAGGGTCTTGTTGACTATGCGCGTGCAATCAAGGGTGTTGATATCGGCGTACTGCTAGAGGACCGCAAAGGATTCTTAAAAGGAAGCTTAAGAGCTAAAAATCCATTTTACCGTGTCGACCAAGTAGCTAAATTATTTAACGGTGGTGGACATGCATGCGCGGCTGGGCTGAATGTTGAAAATAGTTCGATTGATGAGTTCCTGCCAAAGTTATTGTCCGCGATTAAAAATCATTTAGATAATTTGGGAAATCCTTAGAATTAGCTCCACTAAATACAAATTGTTTGATGAAGGACGATCCAGAGGGAATTTTACTAGTGGATAAACCACAGGGCATTACATCTCACGATGTAGTGGACCAAGTACGCCGTATTTACAGAATGAAGAAAGTCGGCCATGCCGGCACATTGGATCCGATGGCCACAGGTATGATGCTAATACTTGTTGGAAAAGCGACCAAAGTGTCTCAATATTTAATGAGCATGGATAAGGAGTACGCCGCTACGATGCGACTGGGCCAAGTTACGGATTCTCAGGATGCAGACGGCAAAGTTATAAGTGAGCATTCAGTCCCAGAAATAATTGAGGATAAAGTGCGTGAATTGATGCAGGAATTTTTGGGTGATCAGTACCAAACTCCACCTATGTTTTCAGCCAAGAAAGTAAATGGACAAGCTTTATACAAATTAGCTAGAAAAGGTAAAGTTGTACCGCGTGAACCAAGAGTCATTCATATCAGTCAGTTCGATTTAATAGACTTTCAGCCACCTGAAGTTGCTTTTCTTATTCGTTCTAGTAAAGGTGCTTATATTCGGACTGTTGCACATGATTTAGGCAAAAAAATAGGCTGTGGAGCTCATTTAAATGTGCTTCGCCGCACAGCAGTTGGAAAATTTCGTATCGAAGACGCTTTTACCTTAGGGGAACTCAAAGAAGCATCGCCAACTTTATTAAGAAAGAAATTGATCCCTGTATTACAGGCTGTCCCTAGTCACGCATTGTAACCCTGTGAAACTACCCTTAATTGTTGATTCCTTTGATGCCTTAAAGGTACTTGGTGTTCCATTGCATTTAGCAATCGGAGTCTTTGATGGTGTGCATTTAGGCCATAAAGCAGTTATTGGACCTGCTGTTCTTACTTCTCAAAAATTGGGTGGGGTAAGCGCTGTGCTAACTTTTGATCCACACCCAAGCCGTTTATTTAGGCCAAAAGATCCAACACATTTAATCCTACCAATTTCAGTTAAGGCGTCCATGCTTCAATCGATCGGTGTCGATATCGTAATTTGTAAGCACTTTGATAGAGCGTACGCATCCACTCCAGCAAACGATTTTCTTATTAATCTTAAAAAAGCATTACCCACGTTAGCTGCAGTTTATGTAGGTTCAAATTTTCGTTTTGGGAAGAACCGTGCTGGCAATGTACAAACCCTAATAGAAAGCGGGCAGTTTATAGGTTTGGAGGTCTTTAGTGTAGATCGCATCCATTACGATGGCGTACCGATTAGCAGTACTCGTATACGAAAAGAACTTGAGCAAGGCTCTATGACTATTGTTAATGACTTACTTGGGTACAATTATTTTACAATGAGTTCTGTAATTACCGGGGAAGGGCTTGGAAGCCGCATTGGGTTTCCCACACTTAATTTAGACTGGAAACCGGAGTGTGAACCACGGCACGGAGTTTATTGCGTGCGCTTTCGCACTATGGATTCAAACACTTGGATTCATGGAGTCGCAAATTATGGAGTCCGTCCTACAGTTGCCGATTCTGAAAGCCCATTGTTAGAGGTACATGCACTTGAGGGTACCGAGATAAAAGCAGGTGAAATAATTATTACTGAGTGGCTCAATTTTTTACGTGCAGAGCAGAAATTTCCATCTTTGAAAGCACTAAGAAAACAGATAGCTAGCGATTGCGCCAAAGCTAGAATGTATGTAAAAAAATGACTGAGCGTATAATCGAGTGCACTGTAAATAACGATGTAGGCTCGGTTCGTGCAGACAAGTACTTTGCGTCCAAATTCGATGATGTTAGTCGCTCGAGGTTGCAGTTTGCTTTTGAGGCAGGATTGGTAACATTCGAAGATGTTGTTATCGATAAAAGTTTTAAATTAACTCAACCTGGTCACTTGCGCGCTGTTTTAGAGGAACCTGATTTAACTGCTAGACCTAAAGCTGTAGCAATACCTCTACAGATAATCTATGAGGACGATGTTATTATAGTTATAAATAAGGTCGCAGGAATGATTACTCATCCTGGAAATGGTACCTCGGATGATACATTAGTCCACGCGTTGTTACACCATACAGGGGGAATGTTGAGTTCCGTTGGTGCACCAGACAGACCTGGGATAGTACATCGATTGGATAAGGAAACAAGTGGTCTTATCGTTGTCGCCAAAACTGATTTAGCGCATCATAAGTTAGCGTCAGCTTTTGCTGATCGCGTGACTTATAAAAGCTATCAAGCACTTATTTTAGGAATACCCGACAGGCAATCAGGAAGTATCAAAGAGCCAATTGGTCGTCATCCAGTTGTGCGCACACGAATGTCAGTTCAATCAAATGGGCGTTCAGCACATACAGATTGGCGAGTTGTAGAAAAATATGGTACAGTAGCAGCAATGGTAAATTGTGTCATTCATACCGGACGCACTCACCAGATACGTGTACATATGTCACATTTAAAGCATACTTTGCTAGGCGATAAAAGCTATGGGTATAAGGAGCATTTATTGCAATCTGTGGATGTGCCACGAGTGATGCTACACTCTACCGAGCTTAAGTTACGACATCCAAGGAGCGATAAACTGATGCAGTTTCAGGCTCCTATACCGGAAGATTTCGAGCAGGTTATTAAAAAACTTAATAATATTTGATTTCTTTCAAAATATCTAAAGCAATTCCGTAGCGTAAATTATATTCTGAGTGGATTAATTGCTTATGTCCCATCAAGTGCATGATTTGCTCAATAGTAATTAGTGCTGCAGGTAGAATGTCTGCACGGGTAGCTGGCAAACTATTTATTTTTATGCGCTCAGTTAATGGTAGGCTTATCAATTCAGCTTTTAACTCTCTTATCTGAAGTAGAGATATTATTGGGGAGTATTCTTCCAAGGCTGTATTATCACGAGCTGCCAAGATGGCCCGTGCCACTTTAACTGCTCCACCTGTTGCTATTAATGATCCTAAGTTAGGGGTTTCAAGAAGGCCTTCATTTTTAATCAACTTTGTCACATATTTTTGGATGGATTTTTCAACTTCTCTTCTTATTGGTTGGGTTGGGTCAGTAATAAAGTGTTCCGTGATTCGCACAGCTCCAAGCGCTAAAGAAGTTGCTTGAACAATCGAATCACATCTAAAATGAATGCATTCAAGGCTGCCTCCTCCTAGATCTATTTGCATGAATTTATTTATTGTTTTTACTTGGGGATCGCACAATACTCCCCGCCCTATGGCGTGTGCTTCTTGCTCTCCTGTTAAAATTTTGACATTCAAACCAGTCGCTAACTCAACTTGTCTATTAAATTTCGAACCATTGGTTGCATCTCGTATTGCGCTTGTCGCGACAATACGAATCTCTAATGGCTTATAGCACAGAGCCTCGTTACAAAGTTCTCGTATGGACTGTACGCCTGCAGAAATTGCATCATCACTAATTTTAGGTGGATTTAGACTAATACCACTACTAATTCGAGTTTCCAAAGTCTTGGAGTAGAGTGACTCAAGATTATTGTTTTTTATATTTTTACGGATTACTAATAATTTAATTGAATTACTTCCTACATCAATAATAGCTACAATTTCTCCCTTTCGCATAGTTCTAGACTGTATCATCTCCTTTGCAGTTGCAATGCGCATGTTAGCAGATGAAAACTAAGTATGTTTTATGATGAGGTCAAAGTAAGCTTTAAGGCGGGTAAAGGTGGTGATGGCTGCTTCAGCTTTCGTCGTGCCAAATATGAGCCGAAGGGTGGGCCTGATGGCGGTAATGGCGGGCGAGGTGGCAACGTCTATATTATTGGTGACGAAAATGTAGCTGATTTGACAGATTATCGCTTTAAACCTGGTTGGGCGGCAAAAAATGGCGAGCCAGGTCGTGGCAGAGATCAGCATGGGGCTGGTGGTGAAGATTTGGTACTACGGTTACCTGTTGGCACAGTTTTAGTGGACAGAGAGTCAGAAGAGCCTCTAGCAGAAGTACTTTCTCATGGAGAGTGCATTTTAATTTTAGAAGGTGGAGCTGGCGGCAAAGGCAACACCGTTTTTAAATCCTCTATTAATCAAGCTCCACGCGAATTTACTTTAGGTAAAGTTGGTGAAGAGGGCGAATTCCGATTAGTGATAAAGACAATTGCTGATGTAGGTTTGATTGGTTTCCCAAATGCAGGAAAGTCGACACTTATTAATATGCTGACGAATGCGCATCCTAAAATTGGGGCTTATCCATTTACTACTATGTTCCCAACCGTAGGAGTTATGGAATATCCTGAGCAACATGAACGAATTACTCTTGCGGATATTCCAGGTTTAATTGAAGGCGCGAGCGAGAATCGTGGTTTAGGCCACCGCTTCCTTAAACATGTGGAGCGCTGTAAAGTCTTATTGATCATGGTTGACATGCAAGGTACAGATGGGCGTGAGCCATTTAGTGATTATAAGTCTCTTCTTGGAGAGATAAAGCTTTATAAAGCTAGTTTGTCTCGTAAGCCTATATTGGTAGCTGCGAACAAAATGGATGAGCCTGCTGCGGAAGAGAATTTAAAGCACTTTGAAAAAAAATGCTTACACAAGGTTTATCCAATTTCTTGTATATCAGATGAAGGATTCAAAGTCCTTGGTCAGGCACTACTAAATACTGTTCTTTCAGTTCGCGAAGCAGAGAATTAAGTGGAGGCTTATACAGCTTTAAAGCGTTTATTACTAGCTCTAACAAATTAGACTGTAATATATAAATTACTTACTTTCGCTTTCAATTGGTCCCTTAAAAAGCCACCACACAAATAGCAGGCAACTCCAATAAGCAATACCTCCAACAACCTCGTGCATTAAGTGGTAATTATTTACCATTAGTGGCGCTAGCATTACAATACTGATGATACGTAAGATATTAAATACTAAGCCGATAAACGCTCCAGTCATTATATTGAGCATACAATCAAAGTAGCTCCTTTTTCGGAAAATAACGAGCATAACAGAGATTAATATACTCGTTAAGATGACTCCAAATCCATTGCATTCTGTTGCCACATGGTATGGTTGACCATTCACAATCAAAAGTATTTTTGAAGCACCATTTCCAATTTGATGTAATTGCAGAGCAACACTTTGTTTTACCAAGCCTAAAACCGCTGCGCTCCATTGCCCTGCAATACCTCGTAAGGGCCAATCCAGCGGTTCAAGTAGCGTGCTAAGTAAGAGGAAAACACAAAATGTGCCACTTATTGTGTAGATTATTCTGTCTAGATGTTTGCCAAATAAGAAAAAAGAAATTGAAGCGATAGCGAAGCAATAGGAAGATATATTAATTAGTGCGCTAAAAAGTGAAAATAATAGTGCACTAACATTTATTAATTTGGGTACAAATAACTGATTTATATAGCCTATAAAAAGTAGTGTGTAAGCTCCAATTAATGTAAACCGAGCCCTAGAGTTTAAAGAAAATGCAGCAGTAATCTCAACCTTGCTAAAGCGGACCAAAAAACCAGTTGCGAATACTATTATAATGAAGGCATGTAATATACGGTTTTGCGCTTGAGCCGTATCAACAAACCATTGGGTGATAGGCCAAAAAGCAATAATTAGTAATAAATATAAGACGCAATGATACCAAAATTCAAAGGATTGGTAGTTGTCTTTTAATTGCTTCTTTAGTTGGCTGCTGGTGTTCATATCGATTGATCAATTTAAGCAGAAAGCTACCTGCTTTTTAGTTTTTCCCATGCTTTACGATCGTCAATTTCTTGCATAGGTAATGTTTCCACGCGTATACCTGCTACACTTGGGTGCTGCCTAAGTGCTTTGTAATTCGAACCATTAATCGCTATTTTAAGAGCATTGGATGAGTTGATTTCAATGATTTGATTATCAACAAGAAAACTAACTGCAACTTCGGAGCTATTTTCATTGATACGATCACCATCGCGGCAGTTATTGTACTCTGCGTCAATTACGTCACGCAAAGTTTGTAAGAATTCTGGCGTAGATGCTTTTGGATGCAGTATAAAATTGATTTTTTGGATAATCCGCGGAATCGAATTTTCCAGGTCAAAAATGTCGTAAGCGGTAAGGCTAAGTTCGCCATCGCGTCGATTTGTTGTTCCATGTATTAGTGCTAGTTTACCCTCTTCGATGCGTGCTCCATTTTTAGCATAAGCATCAGGGAACATAATTAATTCATAGGTCTGATTTCTAGTTGCTAGATTAAAGACGGCAAATTGCCGACTACCTTTACGCGTATACTTAATCTGTACATTATTTATTATGCCTCCGAGTCGGTAGGTCTGCCTATCGCTAAAGTCACGATTAGCCGCCTCGATATCTTCGAAGCTATCAATTGCGACATCCAATTCAGCATAAGAATCCATGGGGTGGCCGGATATGTAGAAGCCGAGCAGTTCCTTCTCATACTGAAGCTTCTCATTAATTGACATTATGTCTTTCACTAGTTGGTTGTCATAATGTTTGTCTTCCTCAGCGATTCCACATCCTAAATCAAAGTTTTCGAATAGGGACGGTTGATTTTTTCTGTGGTCTTCACGCCGTACTGTGGATTCAGCTATTTCTGCATCTAAATTGCTCAAAAGATACGCACGGTCTTGTCCGAGTGAATCGAAAGCTCCTGTTTTAATAAGCGCTTCCATGACGCGTTTGTTAATCGATTTTTCTGAGCAGCGTAGCATGAAGTCACTGAAGCTTTCGTAGGCTCCCGAATTTTTCTTTTCGGAGATAATAATTTCTGCAGCACCCTCACCAACACCTTTTATTGCAGCCAAACCAAAACGAATACTTCCTTCATTGCTTCCGAATACAGGAGTGAATGTTTTACCCGAAGCATTTACATCTGGGCCTAGAACAGGGACTTTTAAGCACTTACACTCTTCTAGAAAATTTGCTATTTTATCAGCATTTCCCTGCTCGGAGGTCAGCACTGCTGCCATGAATTCAACTGGATAATTAGCTTTCAGATAAGCGGTTCGATAACTGAGCATGGCATATGCCGCAGAGTGCGATTTGTTAAAGCCATATTCAGCAAACTTTTCGAGTAATGCGAAGATTTCTTCAGCTTTTTTTACATCAATTGAATTCCTCTTTTTCGCGCCTTCAATGAATACTTGCCTCTGCGCATCCATTACCTTCTGCTCCTTCTTACCCATCGCGCGCCGTAGAATATCTGCTCCACCTAGAGTATAGCCTGCAATGATTTGAGCCGCTTGCATGACTTGTTCTTGATAGACGAGAACACCATAGGTTTCTTCAACTAAATCTTTTAGAAGTGGGTGAGGAATTTTTACTGTGCTGGGATCCTTCTTTCCTTGAATAAACTGAGGAATAAATTGCATTGGGCCTGGTCGGTAGAGCGCAATAAGAGCGATAATTTCCTCAAAAGAACCCAATCCAATCTGCCGGCATAATTGTTGCATACCCCCAGATTCTAATTGAAATACACCTACAGTACGACCGCTATTGAGTAGACTAAAGGTCGCGGAGTCATTTAGCGGAACTTTTTCGATATCAAATGCAGGAAGATTTTGTGTTTTTCTTATATTTATTTGTGCGTCGTCGAGTACGGTTAATGTTTTAAGACCTAAAAAATCCATCTTTAATAGTCCTAATTCCTCTGCTGGGCCTTTCGGGTATTGTGTGGTTAGATCACCTTCCTGCAGGGTTACAGGTACGAGATTGGTGATATCTTGATCTGCTATAATAACACCGCAGGCATGTTTACCTGTATTACGTACCATACCCTCTATGACACGTCCTTGTTTAATGATGGATTGCGCAATCGTATTTTGTCGAAGCTCTTCTTGTAATTCAGGAGATTTTTCTACCGATTCATCAAGTGATATATTAAGTTCATCGGGGATCATCTTTGCTAATTTATTTGCCTCCGAGTACTCTATATTATTCACTCGGGCTAGGTCCCTTACCACCATCTTTGCCCCAAAGGTTCCAAATGTTATAATATTGGCAACGCGATCTTCGCCATATTTTTTACGAACATAGTTAACGACCTCGTCGCGACGGCGCATACAAAAGTCTACGTCAAAGTCTGGCGGCGATACTCGCTCCAGATTAAGCATGCGTTCAAATAGTAATCCGAAGCTAAGTGGATCGATATCTGTAATTTTTAAAACATAGGAGACGATACAACCCGCGCCAGAACCGCGCCCCGGACCTACAGGTATTAGTTGTTCTCGTGCCCAATTAATAAAATCCCAAACAATTAAGAAGTAATCAACAAAGCCTGTACCTGCTATTATAGCAATTTCGTAGTCTAGTTGCTCGCAGTATCTTTGGTCCTCTTCAGTAGCTTGATTCCAATTAGCTCGGCAAGAATCATAATCAGTCCCGTAACGCTCTTTTAGTCCAACCTTGCACAGTTCGAATAAGTAAAGCCCATTTTCCTTTAGTGTATCTCTTTCGGATTGGCTAAGAGTGATGATTGTTTCGCTATCTCGACTAAGCACGGCATTTTTAGCTGTTACATATAGATCCAAAATTCTTTCGAAATTGACGTTGTCAGCCTTACTTTTAATTTCAATTGAACGTTTATAAACTGGATAATGATCGACTCCAAAAGGTAGCTTTACCTCACACATTTCAGCAACAGCCGAGGTGTTTGTAATGGCTTGTGGGACTTCTTTAAATTCCATTTCCATTTCCTCTCGTGATTTGAGATAAAATTGTTGTGCGTCATAACGCATACGTTTTACGTCATCTACTTTAGCACCAGTTTGAATGCACAGCAAGGAATCGTGAGGTTCCCAGTCAGTATTATCTACGTAGTGTACATCATTTGTAGCAACTACTTTGAGCTCAAACTCGTTTGCAATCTTTAGTAAGTCAGGGATGATTCGACGTTGCTCTTCGATCCCGTGATCCATGAGCTCAATAATAAAGTATTCTTTACCGAAAATAGCGACGAATTGTGCAGCAGCTGCACGCGCCTTATCGAACTCACCTTCGAGTAGGTATTGAGGTATAACTGCTGCGAGGCATCCTGAAAACCCGATAAGTCCTTCGCTATGTGCTGCTAGGGTACTTAGATCGGTGCGCGGATTTCTATAGAATCCCTGCGTGTGTGCTTTGGAGACAATTTTGCATAGATTCTGGTACCCTGTAAAATTTCGAGCCAATAGCCCCATATGACGCGATTTTTGTTTCTTTCGCTCTTCATTTGATTCTGCAAGTACTTCTTCGAAGACCAGATAAATCTCACAGCCTAGTATAGGTTTTATCTTATGCTTTTGGGCCTGCTTAAAAAATTTGGTAAGTCCGTAAAGGGCGCCATGGTCTGTTATGGAAAGAGCCTTCATGCCAAGTTCAGAAGCTCGCTCACATAGACGATCTACTCGAGCACATCCGTCTAGTAGGCTATGGTCGGTATGAACATGCAGATGGACAAACTCACGATCTTTATTTGACATTAGTTCTGTAGGATTATGCCCGAATCGTTCGGATGCAAGGACAAGCTTTGCAGATACTTAAGACTCCTAGATTAGTATCTCATAATTAGCGTCGCTTTAGCCACCCAGTGCTCTCAAATCGAACCCGCTCTTGTTCAATCAACGTAATGTTAAAAAGTCCGCGCAAGTCATCACTGTGACCAACAGGTATATCCAGAGCGTGTGATAGTTCATCGACTAATCCTTGAGAAAAAATATTAAAATCAAAATCATTTGGGAGTGTTTGACGGTCAATAGAACCTTGTACAAGTAATCCTTGGCGACTTCTTTTTATTGCTGCACCAGCTATTTTTTGGCCATTTTTTGCTATTACGTCATTGGCAACCACTTGTTGAAAGCAAATAGCAATTTGGGGTATTTCAGTATCGGAGCAATGTCGGGGGCAAGATGCTAATACACCTTGGACTTTTTGCTTTGTTAATTCAGCTAGAATGCAATTATGTAGTGTAAAATAAACTACCGATGATTTTTCCAGAAATGCGTCTAAACTATTTCCCAGTATAAGCGAATAAGTCCAATCGTTTCTATGGTCTACAATTCCTCCAGCAGTGATGCGCCGGCAAAATATAAGGGAACTTAAAAATTGAGTATGCACCTGTTCCCACTTTTGAGTGTACCCAAAAGTGATAGTAGGCTCCGACCAAGCGTAGTGGCGAAAGAGCGCGACTGTTGCTGGTACTGTCTTGAGCAGCGCTGCATCAATGGCCATGTTTGTACTGGCATTAGCAATAGAATTAGGTAATTTGAGTAGTGGCATTAATTAACCGCCCAATGGAGCACGATAGGTTAGAGAATTAAGCTGATCTTGAAAATTAACAGCCTTGGTTTTTAGCTTACTGACTATGGGGTCTAAGTTAAAACACAAATTTTGTGGACGATTGGCATATTTTTTTTGATCACTTAGCATTGCAGAATCAATTGCGTCGGCAGGTAAATTAAAATGCTTTAATATTCGCAGACCTATTTCAAAACGACTAAGCTTTTCTATTCCCGCCCAGTGAAAGATGCCATGCAAGTCTCTGCGCTCTGATAGTTCCACGCAAACATCTGCGACATTTTCTGCCGAACACGGTTGTCTGATTTCATCACAGAAAAGTTTAGGGCGCTCATTATTTTTAATAGCCTCAATTAGTTTTTCGTGAATGCTCCGAGAGCCTTTTAGGCTATTACCCATTAATATAGGAATACGAAGAACTACAGGGTCTTCAGGATTGTGCTCGAGAACTTCGCGCTCAGCCATTAATTTAGTTTGTCCATAGAGGTTTGTTGGCTGTGGCATATCGGTTGATCGATACGCAATTTTGCTGTGACCATTGAAGACCATATCTGTCGAGATGTGTATTAATCGAGCGCCTAAGTGAGTCGCTAGCTGTGCAAGCAGCCTTGGCAGGGCTACGTTAATTTGCTCAGCTAAGGTAGGGTTTGCATCTACTTGAGCAGAACTAGAAATTGCTGCACAATTAACAATAACATCTGGCCATATTTCTAGACAAAGTGATGTTATGCGCTCGTGATCTATGCCGTTAATTAACTCGCTTCGTGCGAGGCCAGGAGCGGTAGCTCTGTAGGTATTAGAAAGCCCTATTACCTGGTGCCCGCGGCGAATTGCAGCTAAAGCGTAAGCGTTTCCTAGTAGACCGGATGCACCTGTTAAGAGAATTTTCATAGTTATAAGTCGACAGTTTTTGTTGCAATCGGTTTTCTGCAACGCAAATTAAAAGTATCTAATGGAATACGCTAAACTTGCGAATGCTGGTGTCCTAGGACAACCGGTTTATGAACCGGGTAAACCGATCGAATTAGTTGCGCGCGACTATGAGCTTAAGATAAGTGATGTCGCAAAGTTAGCATCTAATGAAAATCCTTTCGGCCCATCTCCGCTAGCAATTGCAGCTATGCAGGCAAAATTGGGGCAACTTCAACTCTATCCAGACGGCGCCTGTGTAGAATTGCGCAGCGCTATTGCTAACGAGTATAAAATTGTCCCTGAATCGATAATAGTGGGAAATGGTTCGAATGAACTAATCGAGCTTTTGGGTCATGTTTTTCTCGGACCAGAAACGGAAGTGGTCATGAGTGCACAAGCTTTCATCGTATACAAGTTAGTTGCAAAGCTATTTGGCGCTAGAGCCGTTGAAGTTCCCATGGTAAATTTAACACATGATTTACAAGCGATGCGAGAGGCTGTGACTGACAAAACCAGATTGATTTTTGTTGCGAGCCCAAACAATCCAACTGGGACGGCTAATTCTGAATCTGATTTACTGCAGTTAGCTCAATCTCTGCCAAAACATGTTATTTTATGTGTTGATGAAGCTTATGCGGAGTACCTCGAGCGAGCGCCTGATTTACGACCGACAATTGCTGCAGGGCATAAGGTTATCTGCTTACGAACTTTTTCTAAGATATATGGACTTGGCGGCTTACGCATTGGGTATGGCTACGCAGACCCAGAACTAATTGGTTTACTCCAGCGCGTTAGGCAGCCTTTCAATGTGAATAGTCTTGCGCAAGTTGCTGCCAGTGCTGCCATTACAGACAAGGATTTTATTAATAGGTGTCGTAGAGAAAATGAATTAGGTCGCAAAAGACTTTGCTCTGGTTTGTCTCAGCTTGGAATAAAGACATACGGTGGCCACGCTAATTTTGTGCTATGTGAAGTTACTGGTGGGGAATCATTTTCAAAAGAGCTTTTAAAAAGAGGCATAATAATACGTCCCCTGAATTCTTATAATATGCCGAATTATATTCGAATTAGCATTGGCAATCCTGATGAGAATGAAAAATTATTGCTAGCAGTTGAAGAACTACTAGCTGAGAAGATTGAGTGATGGATATGTCAGGAAATTTATTCAATTTACTTTGCCTTTTATGGGCAGTTGCATCCGTATTATTTTTACATGCTTGTTTAGTTATGTGCGAAATAGGTTTAGTTAGGATTCGCTATGGAGGCATTAATAATGAGTCATTAATTCTATTAAAAAAACGTCGCAGGCTGGCTTCTTTAATAGACAGTGCTGATCTTACGGGTCGAGTAGTCCGTTTCAGTAAAACTATATGTACTGTAGGCCTTGGTTTGTTGTTGGTGCCGCTTGTTAGTGAGAGCTTTAATTTAGCGAATTTCGTCAATATACCGGATCAGTGGCTTCTAATACTAATATCTTTTGGGTTAGCTGTATTAACCCACTTTTTCATCGCTGAAATTCTTCCAAGAGGATTAGCGATGAAGGATCCTGTACGCAGTATATTAAGATCTTACCGAGTTTTGGTTGCCTTCAAAATAATATCATTTCCTGCGCTCTTTTTTTTCAGGCGCTTTAAAGCCCGGTTATTTCGACACTTTGGCTTAAGTTTAAATGATGAACCTAATCCCCTAGATTTAGATGTGCAGATTCGCGCGCTTGGTGAGGATAGTTCAGATTTATCTGCTATTGCCCGTCGTATAGTAGATCGTGCTATCCAAATGCAGGATTTAACTCTACACGATGTCCTTTTACCTCGCAACGAGGTCCTTATCTATGATTTAAATGAGGATATTTCTAAAAATTTGAATCGTATGAAATCAGCTGGGCATACTCGGTTTCCAATCTGTAGGAGCAGTTTGGACGAATGCTTAGGAATTATTCATATTAAAGATATTTTCCGTGGTTTTGATAATGATGCTGCTATAAACCCATCACTAATTAAGCGAAAAACTGCAGTATTTGAAGTTGTGACGTCACTTGAGGAGGCTCTACAGCGGATGTTGAGAGCAAAGCTTCATATGGCGCTTGTAGCTGACCAGTTCGGAGGAGTCCTCGGAGTTGTGACCTTAGAAAGCATATTGGAGCAATTAGTTGGTGATATTCAAGATGAGTTCGATAGCGAGGAGGCTTTAATTGTCGCGCTTCCTACTTCAGGTACCTATAATATATCTGGTTCGGTTTCTTTACATGATTTAGAAGCACAGTTAAATGTACAAATCGATAATGACGATGTTTCGACCTTTGGGGGCCTCATAACACGTGAGTTGGGCTTTATCCCAAAGCGGGGAGAGCAACTGACCGCATACGGTTTAGAGATTAAAATTACTGATGTAGATGACCGTCGCGTAATCTCTACATGCGTGCGAAAAGTCGAATCTTAATTGGTAATAGATCCGTTCGTAATGTAATTTCTATCTTGCTCGCTTAACTAAAGAGCGCGCTCACGCAATTCAGCGTTTAGTTCAAGAAGTAAATTTTCTCTATTAGGTGTGAAGATAAAACGGTCACTTCCTAGTTTTTTATAAGCTTCAGCAATTAGCTTAGCTTCCGGGCGACGCATTGTTAACAACTGCTTTAGCAAAGTATTAAGATTTTCAGTATTACCAATTTCTAGTTCCACGCTTATGAGCTCTGATAGCACCTTTTGATTGTTAATAGATTCTTTGTGTGCAGCTAATAGGACCGTTCGTGCTTGCTGGGGGCAATCAATAATTCTAAAACGATTTGCTATTGCGAGGGATTGTTCTGGGTTAGTGTTATTAATGCTAGAACTTAGAAACTCCTGCAAATAAATTTCTCCTAGGTCTGGCCTATTGTTGCCAAAAGAGGCAACGGATCGTAGGCTGCAAAATATGCCCCAATGCTTTTCTAGCCAATTAGGTCTTTCGTTTAAGAGCTCTTCTGCGAAATTCAATGCTCCTTGAAAATCTGTAGCGACTAAATGTGCTTCTACTAACAGTAGAGCAAATGCATCTATATTAAATTCATTTTCTAGTGCCTCTTCATAAGTACGTCTTGCTAAATTTATATTCCCGGTGTCTGCTGAATAGTTGGCTAGAGCTAATAATGCTTTGGAATCACCTCTAAACTGCTTCAGCATGCGTTGTGTTTCTTTTTCTTCTCTATCGAGGTCGCCAGAATTTTTGTATATATATAACAATTCAATTCTAGGGGCCACACTGAGCGGAGCAGAGGCATTTCTAAAAATTGCGTACCGCCGTGCCTCATCATACCTATCAATTTCTCTGTTATATTTACTTAAAGCCATAAGTAGTGGTTCAGCGTTTGAAAATTTCTCAACAGAAACCTCAAGTTTAGAGATTGCAGATAATTTGTTTCCACGCGCCCAACTGATTTCTGCGGAGAGTAACAATCCATCCAATTCATCTAATAGTTCATAAGAACGTATTAATTCGTCTGCTCTATCAAAATTTCCGCGAAGTGTATTAGATTTGGCTGAAGAAAAGGCTAATATTTGGTTTCGTCTAGTTATTTCCACTTCAGTTGGTAGATGCTGTTCTGCAATAGACTGAATAGCTGTATCCATCTGGTTTCTGTGTAAGGATAACAATGTTGCTTTAAGGTAATCTGGATCATCTAGACCGTTGCCTGCGGTTAAACCTTTGATTAAAATATTTGCGGCAATATCAGGTCTTTTGATCCATTTTTCATAGAATACCGCGAGTACCTGTATTCCTTCTAAGTTGCCAGGTGAACGGGCAACTCCTAGTCTGAGTAGACGTAACGCATCACTATATTTTTTATCATCGAGTAACTCTAGGCCTTTTTTAACATGATAGTCACCCATTTCTCTACGATGTTCGTCGATGCGAAATGGGAGTGTTATCATTCCGGTAAATCGAACTGTATCAAAATCTTTATTGTATTTAAACCATAAATATAATCCGCCAGTGACACCGAGCCAACTAATGCAAAACATTAACAGTAAGCAAATTAATAAGCGTCCCCAGCGAAGCGACACTTGTATGCTCCCGTCTAGATTTTTTTTGGTAATCGCAAAACCGAGTAGAATCTCTTTCTCGTGACTTACTATATTTTCTGTTTTATTAGGGGGTACCATTTGTAAAAAATTTTAATTATATTATTAATTATTAATAGTAATTACAATATGAAAAGAGCGAAAATTTAGTTTGCCCTTAATTTTGATTTAGGTGCATTTTATATAAACAATAGCTTGTAAATCTCCAACTACATTGCTTAAGTACTACTTAACATAAGTCTTTTTATATGAAATTAGCTCCATTATATCTCTCGCTGTCATTTCTACCTTTTTTGGTTCTTCCAGTAGATTCGCAAGCATCCGCATTCATTTCAATTGGTGATAGTGCTGAAATTTATTTAGAAGCAGACGCTTCTATCCGCAGTAGTTCAAATTTATTTCGTAGCAATACTAGTAACGAGCAAGATGACGTAGTTGTTGTGGTTTCACCAGGCTTAGAGTTAATTGTGGGAAGAGGCACAGACTTAAGTTTTACAATAAACGCAAGCTATGATATCAGTAGATATCAAGATTTTGATAATCTTGATAATGAGGCGTCACGTTATGCTGCGCTTTTCGCATATACGGCAGACCGCCTTGAATTAGAAGCACAGGCAAGTCACAGTGAAATTAACACTACTTATTTAAACTCTAACGATATACAAAATATTTCTGGCTCACTAATTGAAAGTGAAATAGAATTTATAAAAATAGACACTGAGTACGATTTATCGCCTAAATTTAGCTTTGGCGTAGCTGTAAAAACACGCACTCTAGAATACAAAGGTGTAGCTTCGTCGCTTGCCGCGAATACAGATAAGACAAGTATTCCAATTGATTTATTTTATGAGTTAACTCCTAAACTTGATTTAAGCATTGGTTACACTCCAGCAGTTACTGATATAACTAATCTGCCAAACCTAAACAATACCCCTCGTTTGGATTATGAGAATGACCAAGAATTTTTCAACGTTGGTTTGCGCGGTCAGTTGACTAAAAAGCTGGCGGGTCAGATAAAGGTAGGATTGCGCGAAAATACTAGAAAAATTCCCAACAATCCTGGTATTGAAAGTGATATGTTCGGCGCGGATGGCTCTGTAAAATGGACTATAACACCAAAACTAGTTAGTACACTTGGAGGTTCTGTAGATTTTGATGCTGGAGGCGATGGAACGACTACTGAAGTCACAGCTATTTATTTTAATAATAATTATACTATTAACGCGAATTGGGCGTCTGGAATAAATTTCAAGTATTCAGCGCGTGATTACACAGGGGGTAGTGGTCGTGAAGACGAAACGTTCATATTTGGCTTACGTCTGTCTTATGTCATGAATTCTAATTGGATTTTTGGTACTGGATATACTTTTACCGACAACGGCACAAATTCTAGTTTAGGTACAGATTACTCTGACCATTCATTTGACCTTGGGGTGTCTCTTCGCTACTAGTAATCTTAATACATTGCTCACTGATAGTAGAAGTGCCTACTTTGTAGGCATTGTGAAATTTATGAGACTACCCATATTATACACTATTTTTATTGTATATTGTTTTTTACCCGTCAATGGACAAGAAACAAGTGGAAGCGATGCAACTTCTAGTACCATACTAAGTGGAACAGCGCAAAGTTCTTTGGGCATTTCATCAGGTGTCGGAATTTCTGTAGGTCAAAATTATATACTGAAGCCTTCTGATGTTTTGGAAGTTAATGTTTATCAAGAGCCTGATCTTCAAAAGCAAGTACGTATCGAAGCTGACGGAACAGTTGCATTGGCATTGATTGGTAAAGTTAGAGTAGCTGGTATGACCGTTGCGGAATCACAAGCTCTGGTCACAGATCTTTATAATCGTGATTATTTAGTCGACCCGCAAATCTCCGTTCTTGTAGTTTCATTTGCGCCTAAATTCGTTCATGTTTTAGGAATGGTTGGAATGCCTGGTAAAATCATGATAGAGCCAGATCAAAATTTGTCATTAATTGATGCAATTGCTCAATGTCGTGGTGTTACACGACTTGGTAACCCAAAAAAAGTTAGGATTAAGCGCAAAGATGGCAGCAAGCCATTTGATGTGAATTATGATGAAATTCGCCGCGGTGATGCTACTGATATATTTTTGAAAGAAGGTGATACGATCACAGTGCCTGAAAGAGTAATTTAAGTTTAATCTTTAAAATATGAAGAATGATTATGTAAGAGGCGGGCCCGATCCGAATACAGGTGGTAGATATGGTTACACGCCTGGTAATTACGGCTACAGCACAGGTAACTATGGTTATGGTTCCTATGGTAACAATTCCTCAGGATATAGCTCGATAGGACAACGCTCGATTAGTGATTACTTCTTAATGTTACGTGAGAGAGTGTGGTATTTAGTTGTTGCATTCTTTATTATTTTTTCTGGGTCCATATTATATACTTTTAACAAGACAAAGGTTTACACTGCTTATGTGAGTGTACAACTGTTGCGTGACGATCCGTCCGCTATGCGCGACGAGACAGAAATGGAGCCGAATCAAATTCTGTCAGCAGAGGATTTAAATACCCAGATTAGTGTTCTGGAGAGCCTTTCAATCATACAAGCTGTTGAGCGTAGACTGCAGGATGAGGAGCGGGCACGATTTATGGCGCCCTATGCGGATGCTTTTAGTTTAACAGGCCCACTAACTCCAGTTGAGATGTTGGCCAAAAACCGTAATGTTATCCCACGTAGGATGAGTTTAATGGTTAATGTTGGCTTTACTCATCCAGATCCAATAATAGCAGCACGCGTAGCTAATTTATTTGCGGATGAATTTATTGCATATAACTTAACTAAGTCGGTAGATGCGTCTATGGATGCGGTTGAAGATTTACGTATTCGTGCCGATCAGCAGCGTCAAAGAGTCGAAGAACTAGAACTTAAGTTAGCCGAGTATCGCGAGGAGCATAACGCCGTTTCACTTGATCAACAAGAGAATATAGCGAATGAGCAACTAATGACCCTCAATGCAATCAAGTCAGGTAATAAGAACCAATTTGATGCCCAAGAAACTAAGTGGAACTTGATTGAATCGTATCGGCGTGATGGTAGGGATTTATGGGAGCTATCTTTTATTGCGGACCAGTCAAGAGTCGCATTTATGCTGCAAGAAGTATCCAAGACAAAGATCGAGATTTCCTCTTTGGGCAAGCGCTATAGGGATAAGCATCCGGTAATGATACAATTATTACAGCGCTTGCAAGAGTCGGAAATTGAACTAACCGATGCAGTTACAAATTCTACCGATAAAATATATGCTGCATACATTGAGGCAAAACGTAACTTTGAAGTCTCTAGCCAGCGGCTAGCAGAGAAGGAAAATGAGTTAATTCAGCTCAGCAAGACCCGAGTCGATTACAATACCCTTTACCGAGAGTTTGAAGTCCAGCAGGGTTTTCTCACAGCTATTGTCTCGCGCATGACGATGCAAAAAGCGCAGATTAACTTAAAAAATCCCAACGCAAGAATTGTGGATGAAGCGCTCCCGCCACTGAGGCACTCGTCTCCTAATTTAATTCTTAATATATCATTAGGTGCTTTTGGTGGAGTAATTACTGGCTTAGGCCTTGTATTTGGTATAGCTTTTTTAGATGATCGCGTTAAGAGTGCTTTCGATATTGAAGGTACTATTGGTTTGCCATTAATCGGAGTTATACCGCAGATAAAGAAGCTAGATTCAACTACTAAGGCACAGGCTGTTGCATCCAACGTAGACAGACATGTGACCGAGACTTTCCGCTCTATTCATTCGGCAATACGCCTTAACGACGAAAGCAAAAATGCGAAAGTATTTTTGACCACTAGTACTGTTCCTAGTGAAGGCAAATCATTTGTTAGCTCAAACTTAGCGCTCACGTTCGCTAATAATGGCGATAAAACGCTTTTATTAGATGGTGATTTACGTCTTCCCAATATTGCTAAGTCTTTACAAGTTAGCGATGACCGTGGGTTAATTGATAACATAACTCTAGATATTGATATAAATTCAGTCATTATTAATGAGGTTTACCCTAATTTAGATGTTTTGCCTGCAGGGGGAAAATCAAAAAATCCTACTCAAATACTCAACAGTACTAAGTATTCTTCACTTATCGGGTCTCTTCGTGAAAAATATGATCGTATTGTAATTGACTCTCCGCCTTTAGCTGCGGTTAGCGATGCACTCAACATATTGCCCCATGTAGATGGTGTTATTTACGTTATTAAATTTAATACGGTTAAGCGCAGAACAGCAGTAACCAACGTACGACGCTTATGGGAATCAAACACACCTGTTTTTGGATCTATATTAAATAATGTAAGTACTGCTCTTTCTAGTTACTATTATTCTCACTATTCAGACAAAAGTTACCAAGATTACTACATTAATAATGAGGATGATTTTGAAGATCAATTAGTTGAAAATACTGCTACTAGTGATGAAGATACTACTGAAATTGCGCGCGAGACCTAATAATAGATGGGTATCTAAAATATCTACCTTCTTGAAAATTCTCTCGAAGGCAGTTACTAGTTGTCAGTGGCGGCGCGCATTAGCCGATCATTTATAGCAATTCCTATTTTTGAATCGCTCGATTTTTCTACCCACAATTGGTTGTATCCGTACATATCAACTTTTTGTAATAATGAATAGAGTTGATTAGCGCAGACTTGCGGATTTCCGTCTTCTGAGAGCCAGTAGACATCAACTGCTGAACCAAATTTTGATTCTATCTCTTTGCGTTTGAATTGATAAATAATCGCACATTTTTCTGTCACTTCAATCCTTGGATTACTCCTTGGTTCAAAGAGTTTAACACAAGTGTTTGGACTATAGTGCTTAGATAAAAGACCTGGTGACGCCTGTGCCTGATTTTTATTCGTCCGGATGCTGCGAGCACTCACTTTTACACCCAAGACACTTTCTATGGCGCTTACTTCGACAGGGCCGTGTCGTAAAATACTAGGGTTAGCAGGAGTACGCATATCAAGTATAGTTGATTCTAGGCCATGATGGCAGGAGCCGTCATCAAGAACAAAACCAAGCTGACCACCCAATGTATGTTTTACATGCTGCGCGCATGTTGGGCTTACATATCCAAATGGGTTTGCGCTAGGTGCCGCTAGTGGGAAGTCTAATTTTTTTAGTAGATTTTGGAAAATAGAGTTGCTTGGTATACGTATGGCTACGCTATCCAAGCCAGCGGTTACAATATCTGGAATAATGGACCTTTTTTTGAGAACTAAAGTCAACGGTCCAGGCCAAAATGCCTCAGATAATCGATCAAATTCTGATGGCGCGTATATATATTTACGCGCTTCTTCAGAAGTAGAAAAATGGACGATTAGCGGATCAATTAGGGGGCGCCCTTTAATTGAAAAGATCTTTCGCACGCTTTTATATTGTAGTGCGTTACCAGCAAGTCCGTATACAGTTTCGGTTGGCACTCCTATAATGTTTCCTTCGCACAATTGTTGCACACAAGTACCTAAATTTTTTTTATTAGGTATCAGTATTGTGCATTTCATTTTTGAGGCATTTAAATCAGGGTATAAAAAATCCCTCCTTGGAAAAGGAAGGATTAATAAATAAGTAACCAATTTTTCCCTACTTCATTGTAAGCATATTTCGAGCACGCTTAATTAAGTTTGTAATGCGTCGCTGATGTTTTGCAGATAATCCAGTGTCCTTTCTCGGTAAGATTTTACCAGTCTCGGTCACGAAACGAGAGAGTTGATCAACGTCCATGTAAGTATAGTCCATAGGGTTTCGCGATCGGTTCGGTTTTTTTGATTGAGTGCTCATAATAGAACGCGCGAAGTTAGGTATTTGTGATATGAGTGCAAGTTAAATAATAACTATATAATTTAAATCCAAACTTGTAGGCATCAAGCTCTTGCATAGTACTTAATCGCTCTTGTCCTCATAGTTTAATGGATAGAACTACTGTTTCCTAAACAGTTGATCTGGGTTCGATTCCCAGTGAGGGCACCATTTTAGTACATTTTTCATATATATTGAATGAAAAATCCTTTTGCAACTATTCGAGTGTGTCTTTGTCATAAGTGCAGAATGAGGTTTATTTTTAAGTATTACCATAGATGCTACAAAGCTACCTTAGCCTTTGTTCTAATTGTTGTAGGTATTACTTGTTCTACTTTTGCGCAGGTGCCCCTAATGGGCTACTCGCTTAACCAGCCTGATACTCAGGGCGATGTTTTATTTGATTGGAAGTTACAATCAGCAGCTCAAGCACTTGAGGTTGGGTTACCCAGTATTGCGCTCCGATTATATGATGATTTATTGTCGATGGAGTCGCTTGCGGATGAAACAATAGCCAATCTTTTCTTCCTGAAAGCCACTGCATATATTGCGAGTAGAGATTTTTATGAGGCTCGTGAAGCTTTAGAGTCAATTTTACCGAGTGCTAGGGGTTCTCGCTATTGGTTGCACTGGTCGGTTGCGAACTATGGTGATGGCTTAAATATTGATATTTCAGCACTCCGTATGGCCTACGCAAAAGTGGATATAAGTGAGTTGATAGATATCGATCTTGCTTGGTATTATTTATTGGGTGGGCTCTTGGATGAGGCTTCTAATAAGGAAGATGAATTAGTTGAGGCAGCCTGGATTCGTGCCGAATCAGCTGCGATTTCAGATACTCAAGCAGCTTTTTTTCGTAGTTTGATTTTGCGGCAGAAATTATCTGGCACAGTGCCAGAGGACAGTTTAGTCACGGAAATGCGTATTCAGCTAGATCGATTGGACGGCGTTACTGCTATTACTTATGCCAAAGAGTACGCAGTTTTACTGCATAAAATGCAGCGTATTGATGAAGCGCTCGCAGTGATCGATAAAGAATTAGAAGATTCAAGCGCAAACTATGGAGATATTGCTCGGGAGCAACTCCGCCTGCTTCAGGCTATGATAATTGGAGAGGAAACAGCAGAAGGACAGATTGCCTTAAGAGAACTTATTCGAAGCGGTAAAGATAGATTAGTTATGGAGGTTGCATTACAGCTACTAGCGCGAACGGAGAATTCAGAGAGTGATTTTTCTGATTTTCTAAATGAAATGATATCTCGCTCAGAGCCGCATTCTCTATTGCCTCATTTGTACTATTTGCGTTGCCAGTTGGCTTTATTCAACGGCGATTTATCCGTAGCTGAAGCGGATGCTGGTATTTTACTCGAGCAGTTTCCTGGGATGAGCCAAATTGAGAACGTCTACCAATTACTCGCGTATGCGGCATTACAACGCTCTCCTGCTCAATATCGTACTGCTGCTGATTTACTGACCCAGCTACGTGATCAAAGTGGCTTGGTAGGACAGACAGATCGACTTAATATGTGGATCGGTGATTGTTATTTCCTCAATAACGATTACGCGAATGCAGCGGACTTTTATCAAGCTTCTAATCGGTCTAGCGGGTCATTATCAAAAGAGCTTTTTTTGCGTATTGTTACAGCAGAAGTTCGCTCAGGGGATTTAGATGCAGCTCTTCGTTATCTAGACATCACTTACACAGAGCCTAGTTATTATGACACGCTAGTGCGGTGGCAGGCTGAATGGAATGTTGCTCAGGCTTTGCAATCGCAAGGTAAAGTGCATGCAGCTAGAGATCGTCTTCGTTTGCTATTTGAAACTGGCACCGACCAAGCGGTGCCAGTTACACTAGACTTAAGGCTTCGTTGGTTGGATGCGAGGCTGAGATTATTACTAGGTGAAACTGAAGGTTTAGTGATGACTGTTGAGGGCTTGTTGCGGCGTTTACAGTCTTTACCTTCGGGTCTTGTTACTGGAGATGATGTCAAAATACTTATGGCAGAACTAGTACTTCTTACTGTTGAGGTTTTATTTTACGAAGGCGATACAGTTAAAGCCACCGAAGAGCTACTACGCTTACGAGAAGACTATCCACAAAGTGATTGTTCTGAGCGATCCTACCTAATTGAGGCAGCATATCATGGATCGGTTGGAAATTACTCGTTTGCGCAACAAACATTACTAACCCTTTCTACTCTCTATCCTAGTAGTCCGTTAGTGACTCAATCTATATTTGAAGCAGCTTTATATTGTGAGATGCGCGGGGTTGATTTCTATGCCGATGCAGTTCGCCTATATAATGAATTAGTGGAGCGCTTCCCTGAAGATTCCATCTTATTCACTGCCCAATTAAAGCAAGGGGATCTACTTCGAAAAATGAATGATTTTGCCGGTGCACAAATCATTTATGAGACATTGATCTACACTTATCCTAATCACCCTCAGCGTTATGCTGCAGAATTAGCCAGAGCGGAATGCTTGTTAGCTATAGCTAAAAATGATAATACACAAATTGAGGTTGTGGTTTCAATCCTTGAGCGCTTAATGGACTTACCTAATGTACCTGTAGATTTTATGATGGAGATTGCTTATAAGTGGGCTTTCGCATTAAATGCTTCTGGACGCTCATCTGAAGCGAGCGAAGTATATTTCATGTCTATTGAACGATATTTACTTAATCCAATTTTATCCGACCAATTAGGGGTAACTGGTCGTTATTGGGCTAGTCGCGCTTTGCTCGATTTGGGAACATTATTAGAAGAAACCGGCTCTTTACTGGAAGCACGCAAAATATACCTTAAGCTTCAGGCTTATAATTTACCTGGTCGAAAATTGGCGGAAAACCGCATTTCGAACTTACCTTCAACTAATTAGTCTAGACTTACTGCTTATGGAAACACTTCAAAACACATTTATAATGCAGGGTGGTCCGGTTATGTATTCGTTGCTATTTGTTAGTGCTATCGGATTTATTCTTTTTATTGAGCGTGCCCTTTACTTGCACAAAGGGCAAATTGGCACTGAAGACTTCTTGAATGGAATTCGTAATCTATTGGTTAAAAAGCGACACGTTGAGGCTCTTACTCTGTGCGAGGAGACACCAGGACCACTAGCTAAAGTAGTAAAATCTGCGTTACTTCATTTTGGGGAGTCTCGCGGATCGATTGCTAGTGCTATTGAGTCTGCAGCAATTGTTGAATTGCCAAGACTTGAGCGGCGCATAGGGACGATAGCCGCTATAGCACGCATAGCGCCATTGCTAGGATTTTTAGGTACTTTAATTGCGGTCTTACAAGCGCTTTACGTATTAGAGGCTGCTAACGCAGACAGTGCCCTGTTTAGCCAATTCTTAGCTGAAGCGATAATTACTTCAGCGACGGGACTAGCAATTGCAGTTATGGGTACTCTAGGACATCATTTCTTATTTGGGCGCGTCCGAGCAATTATTCATGATATTGAATGGGTAGGGCACGAAATTTTAGAGTTATTGACTTCGCAAGATATCGCCCTGAAGGCTAATCTCAGCGAAGAGGATGTAATTCAATTAGACCCGAAATGAAGCAGATTCAAAAGTATTTTCGAGTAGAATGACTACACACCGTCAAGTTACAGACTGGTTGGGCTTATCCGGTCGGCAGAAGAGGCCTGATTTTAGGTTGGATGTAATTCCTGTTCTAGATCTTTTAGTAATCTCATTACTAGTAAGTTTAATATTTACCCGATTCGTGGTATCTCCTGGTGTTAGAGTTGATCTACCTAATACTAATTTTAAAGTGTATCATACTTCCGAGAAGGTGTCAGTTTTAACAATTGAAAATGAGGGCATGCTTTTTTACCAAGGTCGAGTTTACGAAATCAGTGCGCTCGAGAGAGCATTTTCTGATTATATCAAACTTCATCCAGCGGGCACTGCCATTTTGCTAATTAAGCCTCAAGCTGGAATGCAATTAGATAGTTTTCTTCATTTGTGTGAAATAGCTCAATTAGCTGGATTTGGTCAGGTACAAATAGCTGGACAGAAAAATTCAAAAGTTACAGACCTAGAAAATAGCGATCTTCAATTTTAATGAAACAACTAGTATTAGATTTAATACGTTCCAAACATTTAGATCGTAAAAGTCGCGAGCCGCGAATTTTTTCCCCTCTATTGTGCGTAGCTCTTGTGATCGGACTCATCGCGCATTTAGTAGGATTTATTGGGTTCCGTGTTACTACTAAATCATTGCCCCAAAGCAACTCGCAAGCTGCCTTCTTAAAATATACTGCAAATAATTCTCTAGATGAGCTGGGTATAGCCGAAGAGAATGCTTTGTTATTTGATTCTGCTCCACTTTTTATTCCAACAAAATGGAACGCAGCGCAAAATCTGTTCACTGACATAAAGACAAGTGGTCGTACATCATTTGGGCAGTATGAGCCTGCAATTGATTTATTGACGGATCTTGCTCCAGTAAATTTACCCCTTCCTAGGGAGCACTATGTTACTACACCCATTGATTTACTAGATTCTAGGTATTGGACTTTCTTTACCGATTTCGGCGAGTTCTCACAACAAGTCGAACCTTTTGCGGACAGTGATTCATTTGCCTTGGTTAGGAATCTAAATGAGGTTGGCACTTATGTATCGCAGCAGATATCAGCCCGTTTGAACTGGGACAAGGAACAATTACCCGAGGGGTTTGCTCAGTTCTACATTCTTCAAAGCAGCGCAGGATTCAGTCTTAGTGGTCCTACTCTAGGACAATCCTCTGGTAGTGTAGCGTTTGATCAAGCTGCACGTGAGTGGTTAAAAAGTCCAAGAACCATAGCTCAGTTAGTCCCAGGTTACTTGGAAGTATCAGTATATCCATAAATACTTCAAGACCGATTAAATTTATATTTAATTAACTTGGCTGTTGCGAGCTTCAAGTAGGATACACTAAGTTTCGTCATATGGGTCCAATAAAGAGCCAAAATATAAATGTTTCGAAGAAGGTCATGCCTTCAATGTTAGAGCAGATTGCAGCAATTTCGAATGCATGTGAAGAACGCCCTGCCTGGGATAGCTATTTCATGGCGACAGCCATGTTGATAGCAACACGTTCAAGCTGCGAACGCTTGCAAGTTGGTTGTGTTTTAGTTTCAGGTGGCAATCAGAAGAATCGTATTATCGCAGCAGGTTACAATGGATTTTTGCCTGGAGCACCACATGTTTCTAGGGTGCGTGATGGTCACGAGCAAGCAACTGTTCATGCCGAGCAAAATGCTATTAGTGATGCAGCTAGGCGCGGTATTCCGCTTGAAGGAGCTTCGCTTTATGTTACGCACTACCCTTGTATTAATTGCGCAAAGATTCTCGCAGCAGCTGGCATTGCTAAAATAAAGTACTTCTACGATTACAAAAATGATCCTATTGTGGAAGCATTACTCCTTGAGAGTAGAGTGGCGATCGAGAAACTTGATTAAAAGAGTATGATTTTCGTATGCACTAACAGTATTGCTATGGATACAATATAGTAGGTCTTCTAAATTTTGACTGATCGACTATAAGATTTACAGTTCTTTAGTAAGTATTATTATTTACGCCTTTGCGATTGACAGTGCGCTGTATGACCCCTTTTTTCTCCCATTTCATTAATTTCTTTAGCTATGAAAGTTGTTTCATCTATCAAATCTTTGAAAGACCGTCA
The DNA here is from genome assembly GCA_036160955.1 of Verrucomicrobiota bacterium. Classification (GTDB taxonomy): domain Bacteria; phylum Verrucomicrobiota; class Verrucomicrobiia; order Opitutales; family Coraliomargaritaceae. The sequence continues at coordinate 61,484 of JAYYDJ010000041.1, forward strand.
TCCAGACTGTCAAGTTGTTCGTCGCAAAGGTCGTATCTACGTTATCTGTAAAACTAATCCGCGTTTTAAGGCGCGCCAGGGTTAAACTCCAAATTTTAAAATATTTTCCGTGAAAGCTGATATACATCCAAAGCTTAACCCTGTCGTTTTCGTTGACGTTTCCAGCGGCACTAAATATCTCACGCGATCAACGATGCGCGGTTCTAAGACCGAACAGATTGATGGGGAAGAGCACCAAGTTGTTATTTGTGATATTACAGCAGATTCGCATCCTGCCTACACTGGAGAAAAGCGTTTTGTAGACACCGCAGGGAGGGTTGAAAAATTCCAAACGAAGTTCCGTCGCCGTAGATAGAAGTATTTTTACAGATAGTTTTCCTAAAAAGTCCTGTAATTTATGCAGGGCTTTTTTTATCGTTATATCAGACGTTAAAAAACGGTCTTAACTACTTGCAATATAGATCTACAAAAACTTGGATAGTAATTTAGTTGGCATGTTCTTTGCAGAATTTTCTAATTTGATTTCAATGTTGGATGTATAAAGTAATATGAACCGAAATGGCCTCTTTAAAACTTGGTTACTCATTCTTATGGGTGTATTGTTCGCTTCGAACATCTTGCCTGGGATACATTATCAGAGCCTGCACGCTTTATTGCTATCAGCCTTGCTCTTAAGCCTGTCCAATATTTTTCTAAAGCCTTTGTTGATGCTATTTGCACTACCATTTATTGTCTTAACCTTTGGTTTAGGTGTATGGTTCATAAATGCTTGGCTTTTTCTACTAGTTTCCGGTTTAGTCGAAGGTTTCACAGTTAATAGCTTTAGCTCTGCCTTGGCTGGAGCATTTATAGTTAGTCTTACTGGTTGGATTGCTAGTATTATTTTTATGCCGAGCGAAAAAGGTAGGGTACGGGTGCATTTTGGACAAAGAGGCGGAGTAAAAAACAGGCCAACGGCGACTGATCCTAAATCATCTTCCCATAAGCTTGATGGAGACGATGTAATCGACATATAGAAGTCTCTATAAGTATTGACTCAACGCACGTTCCATTCTCACTGCACCTCGATAACTTTTAAATAAATATTATGGCTACTTCTACTAAATACGATCTCGTTGTCATCGGCGGCGGCCCTGCTGGCTATGCTGCCGCAATCCGTGCGGGGCAACTTGGAAAGAAAGTTGCCTGTGTCGAGCAAGAGCGTCCTGGCGGTACATGTTTAAACTGGGGGTGCATACCCTCGAAGGCATTGCTAAAGAGCGCAGAGTTGTTTAATAAGATGAGTCATTGCGAAGATTTTGGACTGAGTATCAGCGGGTTGAGCTATGATTTTAATAAAGTAATCCAGCGGTCTCGCGGTGTTTCCGATACGATGGCAAAGGGCATTGAATTTCTATTTAAGAAAAATAAGGTCGAGTATGTTCGTGGTGTTGGCCAAATTAATGTAGCCGGTATTGTTGAAGTCAGTGATGGCCCAGACGCAGGTACAGTACTTTCTACTGAAAAAATTCTTATCGCTACTGGCTGTAAGCCGCGCACACTACCAGATCTTGAAGTGGACGGACAGCGCGTAATGACATCACGCCAAGCTTTAGAGATGAAGGAGCAACCGAAATCAATTGCGATCATGGGTGCAGGAGCAATCGGTGCAGAATTTGCCTATTTTCTAAATACTTTTGGCACAAAAGTTACATTGGTGGAGATGCAAGATCAGTTGTTGCCGGTTGAAGACCATGAAGTTGCCGCAGTCGTAGCGAAGGAATTTAATAAGCAGGGAATTGATTGCCGAACTTCTACTGCGGTAGAAAACATCAAAGTTTCTAAAAAATCGGTGAAGCTTGACCTGATCAAGTCAGGTAAGACGGAAAGCGTAGAAGTGGATAGCGTGTTAATTGCTATTGGCGTTGTTGCAAACACCGAAGGATTATTTTCCTCTCGGGTTAAATTAGTTGAGGAGCGTGGTTATGTCCAAGTCGACGCGGATTATCAGACTTCTGTAAAAGGGATCTACGCAGCTGGCGATATTATCGGACCACCTTGGTTAGCTCACGTTGCGACTTATGAGGCGATACAAGCAGTGCAAGGAATGTTTGGGCATGGAGCTGCGAAACAAGTTACAGATTTCCCAGGTTGTACCTACTGTTTACCGCAGGTCGCCTCTATTGGCGAGACAGAGCGTCAACTGAAGGATGCAGGCGTTGCTTACAAGGTCGGAAAATTCCCATTTATGGCCTCTGGCAAAGCAGTTGCTTCGGGTGCGCCAGAAGGATTTGTTAAATTGTTAGTTGATGAGAAGTATGGTGAGATTTTAGGTGCGCACATTGTTGGGGGAGATGCGACCGAGATGATTGCTGAGTACTGCTTAGGCAAGAAGCTGGAGGTCACTGCTGAGGAAATTCATAATACAATACATGCACATCCTACTCTAGCGGAAGCTACAATGGAAGCAGCAGCAGCAGTCTTTGGCGAAGCGATCCATATCTAAGGCGCATTATAAAGTGCCTCTCTTACTAACAAGCAGGATTATTCTCTGCACATTATAGATATGTTGAAAGTTGTAGATCGAGGTGGACTTTTTTTGCCTAGTTATGGACTTTGGATGGATGCGCGCAGGCCAAAGCCGTTTGCGGTAGTTTCTCATGCTCACAGTGATCATACTGCCCCGCATCAGTCTTTTATAGCGACTGCACCTACGATTGATTTTATGCGAGTTCGATTAGGCGATGCTGCTGCTAGCCGTGGCATTGTGTTACCTTACCGAGAGCCTTATCAAAAAGGACCTATCAAGATAGAACTTTTTCCAGCTGGCCATATTCTTGGCTCTGCCATGGTTCATGTTACAACTGAATCTGGAGAATCTCTATTGTATACGGGTGACTTCAAGACTCGTTTTGGCCTTGCTGCAGAAAAGATTCAGGTTCCACAGGCAGACACTCTCGTGATGGAATCTACTTTTGGGCGACCAGACTTTACGTTTCCTCCAACACTGGCTGTACAAGAAGCTATTAGAAAATATTGCCTGGAATCTTTTGTTAATGGCAAAATTCCAATACTACTTGCCTACTCTTTGGGCAAGGCGCAGGAAGTTCTAAAGATTCTTGAAGAAGTCAAATTACCTATTATGGCGCACAAGTCTATACGCTTGCTGAATCCCGTTTATCAAAAATATGGATTTTGTATGCCAGTAACAAGACCTCTTGATTTTGATAATATGCAGGGGCATATTGTTTTGATGCCGCCTTCAGTAAGAAAGAAATTACCCGCTGAAATTCCTCCGCATCGCACCGCAATGGTTAGTGGTTGGGGGATTAAAGAATCTGCCCGTTACCGATATCGTACTGATAAGGTATTTCCTCTTTCTGACCACGCTGATTATCCTGAACTACTGCAATTTGTTAAGCAGGTCAATCCACACACTACCTATCTGATGCACGGATCGACTGTTGCCCTTGCGTCGGATTTGAGACGGCAAGGACGTGAAGCATGGTCCCTTAATTGCGCTGACCAGCTCGAGCTATTGTAGGCTATATTTTGGCTACTTTTGAGCGCCGTTATAAACACACGAGTAATGCTTGCCGAAAGCCATAAGCTCAGCTCTCTTATTGCAATGTACCTTACTCCTAAATTTATTCAGTGTTGGATCGTCGCATTACTACTTAGCCTTCCATCTATTAACGCCCTTACTGCTAATACTCACAAGATTGGGGCGTCAGATGTCTATGAGCAACGAGTACAAGATCTTATGGAGCGGATGACGCTGACGGAGAAAATTGGGCAGATGTGTCAGTATGTTGGGCTAAACTATTTATCTGCTTCTTCAGTTGAAATGACCGCCGAGGAAGTACTTAGCAGTGACTCAGAAGCTGCCTACAAAGAATTTAAAATTAAGGACATAGCGCGGATGGTAGTCGACGGAAAGATTGGTTCATTTCTACATGTTTTGACTGCGGAGGAAGCAAATAAGCTTCAAGCATTGGCGCAGCAGTCGAGACTAGGCATACCTCTAATAATTGGTATTGATGCTATTCACGGAAATGCAATGGTTAATGGCTCTACGGTCTATCCATCGCCTATTTCCATTGCAGCAACCTTTAGTGATTCGCTGGCTTTCCAGATAGGGCGCGAGACTGCATTAGAAATGCGCGCGACTGGATCGCATTGGTCATTCTCGCCAAATTTAGACGTGCTACGTGACCCGAGGTGGGGCCGCGTCGGAGAGACTTTCGGGGAAGATCCCTACTTGGTCGGATCACTTGGTAAAAACATGATAGAAGGGTATCAACTTGGTGATTTTACAGGTGCTAACAAGGTCATCGCTTGCGCGAAACATCTTGTGGCAGGATCGGAGCCTTCTAATGGACTTAATTTTTCCGCGATGGACATATCTGAACGTAGTTTACGTGAGATTTTCTTAAAGCCCTTTAAAGATGCGGTCGATGCAGGCGTATTTACTATCATGGCGGCACATAATGAAGTAAACGGTATCCCCGCTCATATGCATAAGCAGATTATGACCGAGATAGTCAGGGATGAATTTGGCTTTGGGGGCTTTTATGTGAGCGATTGGCTAGATATTGAGCGATTAGAGTTGTTGCACTACGTGGTGGATAACTTTAAAGATGGAGTCGAACTATCCGTTGATGCTGGCATGGATATGCACATGCATGGTCCTTACTTTTTAGAAGCGGTTCGCGACTTAGTGAATGAAGGAAAGCTCCCAGAGTCTAGGGTGGATTTTGCTTGTGCGATGATCTTAGAGGCAAAGTTTAGGCTCGGTCTATTTGAGGATCCTTTTGTCAATTTAGACCAAATCCATGAGAATATCTTTACGCTTGAGCATCAAGCTACTGCACTAAGAGCAGCACGAGAATCCATTGTGCTACTTAAAAATGATGGGGTCTTGCCGCTTAAAAACACTCAAAATAAGCGTATTTTAGTAACTGGTCCAAATGCAAATAATCATAGCATCCTGGGAGATTGGGCTATGCAGCAACCAGCTGACCAAGT
>JAYYDJ010000042.1:0-4907 GCA_036160955.1 Verrucomicrobiota bacterium
ATTACCGCACCCTCACCAGAATGCCCAGATTGATGGCCTACCACTGCGCCTGTAACCCCACCAATTACCGAACCAATTGCCGCACCACTTCGAGTGTGCTGACCGTTGTTGTACGTTTCGCAACCTACGAGAGCCACAATTGTAGTAAATAAACTAACTGATTGAAATAATTTCATAATTTATAGTATACGTATAGTAACTATCTGGCAAGCTAAAGCATAGTAGTTTTCAGCGATTTTGTGTACTTTTTACACCAATTTTAATATTCGTCATTAATAGGTATAAAGCTATGGATTGACAGACCTGCGGCGGTTTCTAACCTGCCCATTTCTAAATTCTACCGCTCACTCATGATTTCCTGGATACAAAACCGACTCATCCGCCACGGCAGATGGATATTTATTACACTTCTCGGCATCATAATTGTCGCATTTGTCTTTACGATCGGCAACACACCCGGCTGCACCACTAATGACAGCGCGTATGAAGTAGTGAATTTTTACGGATACGATTTAAATTCCCAAAAGCAAATGGAGGGCCTTGTTCGTAAAGCTAGCCTGAGCTCCAAATTAAACAATGTGAGCATTGAAAATAATCAGCAGTTTCAAAGTCAATTAACGGGGCGTATTGCACTTCTTCATCTTGCTAAAGAAGTCGGAATTCCCATTCCTACTGCTGAAGCTCTCAGTGATTACATAAAAACCAAGCCTCTATTCGCAGATGAGAAAGGAAATTTTAGTCGTGATACGATGACTCGTTTCATGGACTCGATACAGTCAGATCCAAGTATTCCGGATGGGCTTGTAGCCACTGTTCTACAAGAAGATTACCAGATCGATGCCTTTGCTGAGGCATTATCTGGTCCGGGTTACACCTTGCCAAGTGAAGGCATACTACAAACCCAGCGTAGCAGAACCAGCTATACGGTGACCACAGCGCAGCTGTCTTATCAAGAGTTCTCTCCTGTCATCGATCCGGATAGTACTTCCTTAGAAAAGTTTTATCAAAATAATGCCGCAAACTACGAAATACCAGAGCGCATAAAAGCATCTGCATTATATTTCTTAGCAAATGAGGACACAAATAAGGATTCCGAAGGTAATGAGCTAAGGGAACAAGCAAATCGATCCGCCAATCAAGCTGCTCAAAATTTTGCTTATGATTTATACAACCGAGCCATTGATCGTGACAGCAATACTTTTAAAGAATTGGTAATTGGTGCCGGATTAAAGCTAACAAAAATTGAACCGTACACATTGAATCAGATTGCGGAGCGAGAATTGCCCGAAGAATTATTAAATTCTGCTTTCGCCCTGAGTGATGCAAAATACTACTCGGATCCGTATCCGATCAACGGCGGCTATGCTGTGCTAATTTATGAAGGTCGCATCGCTCCTGAGCTACCCACATTTGATAACGTTGCCAATCAAGTTAAAGACGATTTTTTGATGGAAGAAAAACGCCGGCTCTTTTACGCTGAAGGCTTACGCTTAAAAGACAATTTGGATAAGGCCCTCCAAAGTGACAGTGATTTTAGCACTGCTGCAGAAGCGCTTCAACTAGAAGTGCAATCGTACGAAGCTTTTACGCTGAGCGAAGCGCCTGAATCGCTTAATAGAGCCGTCTTACAAGCTGTACCAAGTATACAATTAGGCACAGTATCACCCATGTTACAGAGCGAAAATCAAGGCTTCTTTGTCTACATGAATAACAAAGATGTACCCCAAATTGATGAAAGTGACCCAGATTATACGCAAGCTATGGCATTTCTCGAACGTTACAGTTCGATGACTCGGATGCGCTCACTTATCGGCGAACTAATCAATGCTGGAAGCCCCGAATAGTAGCAGACCAGCATTTGAAAGTAAATTTACAGCCTTTTTTCGGCGCTCATTAGCTCTTCGGCATGCGCAATCGCAGAGGCTGACTTCCGGTCTCCTAACATACGCGCGATTTCTTGGATGCGTTCTGTCTTAGAACTGTGAATTGGCTGGATTTGAACCTGAGTGGAATTTTCATCCTGCGACTTCGTAACTAATAAATGATTGTGCGCTAATGAAGCTACCTGTGGCAAGTGAGTGACACAAAAGACTTGGTGCTCCTTGGCTAGTTCCACCATCTTGCTGCCTACTGCACGTCCAACCTCACCGCCAACATTGGCGTCGACCTCATCAAAGACTAGTAAAGGTGTTGCATCTGCCTGCGCTAATAAAGTTTTGAGGGCAAGCATGACACGAGCAGTTTCTCCACTGGAAGCAATCTTATGAAGTGGTAGTAAATCCTGACCTGCATTCGGCGAAAATAGAAAGCGACAAGAGCAGTCCCCAAATTCTCGTAATTCTGTCTCCTCCTGTATATCGATCGAAATTTGAGCCTTCTTAAATCCGAGTGAAAGTAATAAATTACTCGCTTTTGAAGCTAGAATTAATGCAGATTTTTTGCGTTTTTCCCGTAGCTTACCAGCCGCTATGAGCAAATTCGCTTCAAGCTTGTCCGCTGCACTTTGCTGCTTAGTCAGCATGCCCTCTAAATCGCCCTGAATCGCTAATTGATGCGCGAGAGCATCACGCTTTGATAAGACTGCCTCCACGCTTCCCCCATACTTGCGGCGCAGCTCCTGCCAGGCATTCATGCGCTCAGTAACTGCCGCAACTTGCTCCGCATCAAAATCAAGTTGTCCAGCTAATCGGCCGACCTCATTACCTAGATCCTCGAGTTCGATTAATGCACTGCGAGCACGCTCCGATAAAGGATTCGAGTCTGCATCAATTTCTGCTAACGATTCCAAACGAGCCACAATTGTGCTAAGTTGAGTGCCCAGACCACTATCACCTACCAATGCTTCACTACACTCCGATGCTAGTTCCATTAATTCCTGCGCCTGCGACATACGCGCGTAGTCACGCTCGAGTTCTTCAACAGCAACTTCACTGTCTATTATAGCATCAATTTGCTTAATTTGCTCTCGGTAAAAGTCTACAGATGCCTCATCTAAACGCTCACTAGATTGTAAATTTTTAATTTCTTTTAGCAGACTACGCCACTGGTTAAATTGAGAAGTATACGCGGCTAAATCACATCCAGCGTATGCGTCGAGTAATTCTAATTGTTTGCGCTCTTGAAATAACTTCTGTGGCTCCCCTGGACCGTGAAAATCAATCCAAGCTGTACCAAGCTGTTGTAATTGAGACAAAGTCGCTAAGCAGCCATTTACTTGAACCTTAGGCATCTTACTACGGTGTATGGTACGGCGTAGTACGACAACCCCCTCTTCACTAAGAGTGAGATCAAGACTTTCCAAAATAGCATCGATTGCAGAGGAGTCTTCAAAATAAAGTGCTCCTTCGACCTCTAACTGATCCGCACCTTGGCGCAAAAGTGATTTGTCTGTACGGGCACCAGAGAGTAAGCTTAGCGCACCGAGCAAAACACTCTTACCAGCACCAGTTTCCCCAGTAACCACTGTGTAACCAGGCTCTATCTCTAAAGACAGCGATTCTAGCAAAGCCAAATTTTTGATCTTTATGTATTGGAGCATTCGATACGATCAATGGATGGATTGAAGAAGTACTTGGATAATAAAAGTAAATGGAAAGATCGATACCGCGAAAGCAATCACAATACACATAAAAGTCTTTACCAAAGTCACTTCTAGTACTGCGCGCAGGCAAAGCAATAAAATCACAAATCCATAAATGAAGCCTGCAAAAAATAGCGGAAAGAACCCCTGCACGGATTCAACCTGCTGGGCTGATTGAACAAATATAAAAAGCAGGCAGAAAACAGCTGACCATGGCATTAAGCCTAACCCCAATGCCATACGGAGGTCCCTTAGGTCAGCAGCAGCACCAAACCATCGACCAAAGTTACGCACTAGCCAAGCCAACCAATATACTCCAACTAAGCCAAATAAAGCAGCTAGTGGCAGAAGCCAAAAGTAAGACCCCGATTGAGGACTTATTAATGGTAAGGATTGGATGACACCAAAGCATGAAGCGACCACTAGTGAAACACGCTGAGCCTGTTTATAGCTGTACCCATCTTTTCGACCACACGCAATTAGTCCTTGCATTGAACCAAATGGCTTGTACCAGAGCTTGAGCAGATAGGATTGCTGAATAGTCTGTCGCATAAATCGTAAACCTTAAAAAGACAGAACTATCTGAGCAGGCAAGTCTAGGAGCACAACAAATTTTACAATATGCTTACCGTCAATAAAGTCACCAAGGGATTTGGTCATCAGATTCTCTTTAAAGAGATATCGCTACGTCTTAATAAGAGCGAGCGGGTTGGGCTCGTGGGTCCAAATGGTGCGGGAAAGACAACGCTGCTGTCGATTATACTCGGTGAGCTGGAGTCCGATGAGGGCGGTATAGAGTTTGAGCGCGGTACGCGCATCGGATACCTGCCCCAAGAAAGTGCACCAGTTGGAGAGGAGACTGTGCTCGAACTGGCGGCTACTACCACGCCCGAACTACAAAAAATCTATGCGACTTTTCGTGAGTACCCTGATCTGGATGCCCCCGAGCGCCTGACTGCCACAGAACGCTTTATTGAGTTAGATGGATATGCACTAGAAGCCAAAGCCAAGCAAACCTTGGGCGGGCTTGCCTTTCGTCAGGAGGATTTAGGCAAGCCGGCACGCACCCTTAGTGGTGGCTGGATAATGCGTGCGCACCTTGCCCGCTTACTTGTTATGGAAGCTGATTTACTAATTCTCGACGAGCCGACCAACCATCTAGATCTAGAGACGCTCGGCTGGTTCCAAGAGCAGCTAAAACGCACAGCGGGCGCGATTTTGACGATTTCTCACGACCGCGCCTTCTTAAACTCAATCTGCAATCATATCCTCGAAATACGCCACAAAAAGTTGCACCGCTACACTGGCGACTTTGATGCTTATCTCA
>JAYYDJ010000043.1:0-29696 GCA_036160955.1 Verrucomicrobiota bacterium
ATGGCTGAGCTTTTAGTAGATTGTGTCCCCTCACTAGAGAAGTTACGTATGTGTAATAGTGGCACAGAGGCAACTATGTCAGCAATTCGTCTAGCTAGGGGGTTCACTGGACGAGATAAAGTAATCAAATTCACAGGATGCTACCACGGGCACGTAGATTCCCTCTTAGTAAAAGCAGGATCCGGAGCATTAACACTTGGACACCCTGACAGCTCTGGAATACCTGCTGGATTTGCAGCAGAAACCATAGTACTTGATTATAATGACTCTGCTGCAGTGCAGGCTGTATTTAATGAGCAAGGTAGTGAAATAGCAGCCATTATAGTCGAGCCTTATCCAGCAAATTGCGGACTAATTATGCCAGATACAGGCTATTTAGAATTATTACGTAAACTGTGCACCGCATATGATAGCGTGTTAATATTCGATGAAGTAATGACAGGTTTTCGGGTCGCTTTAGGAGGCGTACAAGAAATAGTTGGGGTTATGCCCGATCTAACAGCCATGGGAAAGATTATTGGCGGTGGACTACCTGTCGGTGCTTTTGGTGGTCGTGCAGACATAATGGATCAGCTCGCTCCCCTAGGACCTGTCTACCAAGCAGGCACACTAAGTGGTAATCCACTCGCGATGGCTGCCGGTATTAAAGCTCTAAACAAGCTTAAAATGCTGCAGCCATACTCGCAATTAGAATACTTCGGGAATCGTGTTCGAGATGCTCTTCTCGATACTGCTAAGTCCAAAGGTATAGCACTTCAAGTACCACAAGCAGGGTCTATGTTTGCACTGTTTTTTAGTGATTGCCCCGTGCGTAATTACAACGATGCAGTTGCGTCAGATACACATCACTTTAAATCACTTTTTAATTACGCTTTATCTCATGGGGTATATTTACCACCTTCTGCCTTCGAGACGTGTTTTATGTGTACCCAGCACAAAGGTGAGGACATAGATACAGCAATTGAAATCTTGTGTAGCGCCATACGTGCACTATGATAGGAGACTCTTTATGACAACCGTGAGAACTACCTAGTAATCGTTGGACCAATAATTTAGATAGTATCGTATTTACTTTATTGGAGTATCTAAATCCACCGGAGGTTCCATCGGGAATTCTGCAAGTAGCTCCTCTGCCGTCCACTGAGGACCGCGAGCACCGTAGTTGTCAATATAAGCATCCATAGCCTCTACTGTGACCTCAGGTGCGTCATTACCCCATTCCTGACGAATATAACTAAGAACTGCAGCTATTTGCTTTGGTTTTAAATTTAGACCCTCTGGGCCAAAAGCGGGCATGTTACCGTTGTAAGTCATACCATTAACTAAAATTGGTCCCTTTAGACCATTTATCAAGATTCTAGCGAGCCTTTCTTCAGATCCTAAAACCCATTGAGAAGCGACTAACGGAGGGAAAGCACCGGGCGCACCCAGTCCACTTGCTTGGTGGCAAGCAATACACTGAGCGCGGTATATTTTCGCACCTATTTCAGCCAATGGCTTTTCAGGTCTAGGGGCAGCAGCACTTGCTAGTTCCGCCTCTGGATCATAGACATCCCAACGAAATTCTTGCGAGTATTCAGCAAAATAAACACCACCCCAGAAACATAATGCTGCAAAAGCGAAAAGTAAAAAGATAGGAATTGGTGAGAATCCTTCCCGCGGCTCTTCTTTCTCACGCATCAATTGAGCGTGAATATCTTGCATATCAGTATCCTGCATATTCGCTTTTTCAAGCGAGGGATTTCCCTTATTCATAGATTTTTGTTCGTCACTCATTAATCTAAAATTGGCGCCTCCGGTAAGCTGTAATCGATTTTAAGGCTCAGTAAGTACTCAACTAACGCTACTGCTCTACGAGTCGGAACTATCTCGTAACCATGTTCTAAAGCATATTCTGAATCTGCTGGTATAGATATCGCGTTCACGGAAGGATCTCCGTCGATTTTCTGTAAAGTATACAAGAATGCAAATGGTGGCATAATAGAACCCTTTGAAGTAATTTGCGGATTATATAAATGCTTGTGGTGCCAATCACGACCAGCATCTCCTTGCAAGCGCCCACCTACATTTGTTAAATCTGGGCCAGTGCGCATCGTTCCTAAAAGAACCCGTTTCTGGGTAATATAATCACGGGCCACGGATGCGCGAGGTCCCCATCCACGATCCATATCAGCACCGTGGGACTCACGACGTAATTGCTGGCTATGGCAGTAGATACAACCCATTTCAATATAAACCTGCTTGCCCTGAAGAGCGACGCCACCTTCTAGCCTCGGATACATAGGGTCTCCCTCAACCATTACTAAATTACCATCGCCGTCATCTTCTAGTTCCTCTGTTGATAAAGTTAAATTCCCAAACTGCAGATGGCTGGTTAATACAATTCCTGTAAAAGAAAAAGCGAGGGTAAAGAAAATACCGCAAAATAGTAAGGGTAAATTATTCATTATGTCTTACTGCCCTCCTTTTTTGAAAGAAGTAAGGTCGGTCCCTCTTGTTGTACTCGATTCGCGCCGGCGGAAAATAACATCCAAAAGAAATTTAGCCCAAATGCAATGTGTCCAACCATCAACATTGCCCCAGAAATAGAACGGATAATCATGTATGGTCGGGTACTCTTAACTATCTGAAGAAAATCAGGGTAATTGATCGCATCATTCATTTGCGTGCCTTGAATCCAACCACAAATCTGCAATGCAAAAACCATTAATAAGATACCGAGTGCACACATCCAAAAGTGTACTCTAATAAGCGAAGCTGAAGGCCATTCACGGTTAAGCACTCGAGGCATCAAATAGTAGACACCACCAAACATAATCATAGCAAAGAAGCCGTACACTCCGTGATGGGCATGTCCAACTGTGAAGTGAGTGAAATGAGTGGTCATGTTCACCGTACGTAGCGCCATGGTTGAACCAATTATGCTAACAAGCGTGTAATTAACTGCGCCAAAGACAACGAACCGTAGCGTTGGGCTTTTCCACCAGTTTAATCGACTTCCTATAAGCGTCATATGATGATTGATCGCTACAACGATAACGGGAATTACCATCATCACAGATGCTACAATACCTGCAGATAGTAGCCATACAGGTACAGGACCACCGATAAGATGATGTACTCCTGCCCAATTATAAAAAATAGCGAGCGACCAGAAACCCAAAACAGATAAATAGTAGGAATAAATCGGGCGCCCTAAAACTTTAGGAATCAAATAATACGCAGTGCCCAGCGCCATCGGAGTGAGCCATAAACCTAAATAATTGTGAGCAAACCACCAATTTGTAACCGATTGAACTACGCCTTGAGCAGGTGCCCAAATAATCATTGCTTGAGCTACTATATAGAGCCAAGGAAACCAAAATAAAGCGCCAAGAAAATACCACTGAGAAACATACACATGTTCACCTTTGCGAAAACGAAAGGCCATAATACCCCAAACTCCGATAAGAACATAAGATATTGCAAGCAAAGGAGTCGCATACTTTGGGATTTCAAGCCACTCGACAGAGGTGATGTCACCTTTTATTATTCCTGCTATACCTACAGTTAATCCTAAGTTCCAGAAGCTACCTGCTATTAGTAGTAAACCGCCATGCCGTATTGGAGTTCGGCACAATCGTGCAATAATCCAAGTGCAAACCGCAAAAATCATATTATTACCAAAGCCTAGAGCCATTGCGTTCATGTGAGCAGCGCGCACACGACCAAAAGTGGTCAACTCGGAGCTAGTTGCAAAACTAGGTTCATGTAACTTAATAGCAGCTATCAGGGCTAGTACCGTGCCTGCCATAAGCCAAAAAATAGCTGAAGTGATAAAAAACAATGACGAGACTCGAAGTGACGCGTCAATTTCGCTTAACTCAGCACGGATGGATGCATCCGCAGAAGAATACGGAGTCGTTGGCGCTAAATTTTGTGTCTCTTGGCTCATAGTTTACTTTTTGAGATCGAAGATCTACTTATATACTTGCATAGCTAAAACTACTATTTATCGGGAAAATGGTCGGATATTTCACCCTCAGGTTCTTCCTGAGTAAAAATTACTTTTGCTTGCTCATCAAAGTCTCGTAGCTGCCCACGGCGAACAGACCAGTAGAGCATTGCGACTGCAGACCCAAAAAAAACAATTCCCAGGAGAATTACCGGAAGAAGATCGATATAATTTTCTACGGGCATTGCTTTATTTGTATGCCTGTAAAGTTAGAGATTTTGCCTTATCAATAGGGATACGCACAATACCTGATTCTTTATCAATTAATTCATAACGATTCAGCTTGGCAACACCTTCAGCGCGCACCGCATCTGCATCACTTTGTCGCTTGTCGCGAACATCCTGATCTGCTGGATCGGATATATTTGGAAGATAGGCGACAAATATGATTAGCGCAAAAATTAAAATAGCTCCAATCGCTCCAATGAAGGTAAATAGAGTATTACTCGTGTTGGTTGTAGATTGTTTCATTGTTTAAATTACTCAGCGTAGTCAATCGACTTTAGTATGTTAGGATCCCGAATCGGGATTGGCTCTGTCTTTCTCATACTCCTACAGTAAGCCCAAATACAAAATCCACCAACACCAATAATAGCCGCGAAATCAAATAAAGAAATAGTAAAAGGACGGACGGTGTAACCATTCTCAGATGGAATTTTACCAGGTATTATATTCCAAAAAAGATCGACTATATGAAAAACTAGGATCCAAGCAGAAACAGCAACTGTGCGCCACACCACTACCTTTGTTTTATACCACAGAAGGACGATGAACGGTGTTAAGAAATGCCCAAAAATCAGTAACATACTCACTGGCCACCAACCATTTTTCTCGCGAATATTATACCAAAAAGTTTCTTCAGGGATGTTTGCATTATAAATCAAGAAATATTGAGAAAAACTAATATAAGCCCAAAAAATCGTAAATGCTAACATCATGCATGCAATATCGTAGCGATGCGCCTGTTTTAAAATGCCCTTAAGAGAACCTTTACAGGCTGAAATTACAGAAATTATTAGTAGCGCACTAAGTGCTGCTCGCATCGAAGCAGCAAAGAACCATACACCGTACATTGTTGAGAACCAGTGATACTCCAGCGACTTGAACCAATCAATTGAACCGATTGTGGCTGCTCCTGCACACACAAATAGACCTACTGAAGAAAGACGCCGAGCCTTATGGGTATTGGCAATGTCACCTGTCTTATCTGTATCGAAAGACCATTTTCTAAGTAACCCAGCAACCAATACAAATGTAGCAAATATACCAACAGCACGAAAAATAAAAAATCCGTGATTAAGATACGGTTGTTTCCATGTAAAAATAGGATCCTCACCAACAGTTCCATGCCCAGGCAGAGCATTTGTACCATCTAACCATTTCCACAATAAGCCGGATTGGTCAGTGTAGGTAATAGCTAAAAGTGGGATAAAAAGGATAAAAATAACCGGGAAGACAGCGAAAAAATGCTCACACTGGCGACGTAAAATTGTCGGCCAGCGAGCATGAAAGACATACCAAATTTGAGTAAGAAAGAGCATGCCAATAGCTATCGATAGCCAAAAGCCGATACCAATGAGCCAGCTCATAAGTGGTCGTACCTCCTGATTTTGCACACCATGGTACAGTCCAAACAAAGCCACGGCGGAAGAAACTGAGCCTACAACAAAAGCAATGCCAGCAACCTTTGAATTTGAAATAGCTAGATCAGATCTCATGATTATAATCCCAGATCAAGACGTTGAACTGCAGACAAGTCACTTGCCTTAGCATTTTGTGAAGTTTGTAAAGCGCGCATATATAAAACAACAGCCCAGCGTTCTTTTGGACTCATTCGATCCTTCAATCCATACATTAGCCCCTTTCCATTGGAAATAACATCATAAAGATACCCATCTTCAGCATCTCTTAAACGATCATCATGGTAAGTCGCCGCTAATACTCCGTACTGTTTGACGACGCCATTTCCATCTCCTGCTGCACCATGACAAGTCGTACAAAAAATATCGTATTTTAAATGGCCAAGCTGCATCAGTTCATTGCTCGCTTTAATTGGTATTTTTTGAACAAATTCACCATCAGAAGACTTGCCAAAATTATAAACAGTATCACCGAGATGCGAATCGCTGAAATCTTCTGAAAAAACCTCTACTTGATTGTGGTAATTGCCTCTTGCAACAGAATTGATTGGAATTGGTCGATCATTGCGACCATCAGCAAAAAACTGATTTTCTGCCTGCGGCTTATAGCGAGCCTGCCGATCCATATCAGGGAAAACCTCTATGGGTGGCTTTTTGCTAGTGCTCCCACGAAAACCAAGTATAGACACAGTCGCGACTACAATAAATGCATATATAATCAAAAATGTGCGCATAACAGTATTCTATTTAGTTACCTCCTCGATATCTGTTCCACCAATTTGCTCTAAAAATTGACGGGTCAGATTAGAGTCAAATTTGGGATCTCGAGACTCAATAGCAATCACCAGACGTTCTCCTGAAACTTCGAGAAAAGTTTCGCTGTTAAAAAGTGAATTGTAGTGCTGCGGAAGTAGATTTGTTAAAAACATACCACCGAGTGTACCAAATGCTGCGAGTAATATAGTGAGCTCATACATAACTGGAAATGGAAATACCGGACTAAAAAATGGCTTTCCCCCAACTATCAAAGGATAGTCAAAATAATTCATATACCAAACAAGTAAGGTACCTAAAGTAAATCCAGTAATACCACCTAAGAAAGTAAAAATCGGTACCTTTGAGCGGGCTTGCCCCTGTGCTTTAGGCATACCATGAACGGGAAAAGATGAGTACGTATCCCACTTTTTATATCCAGCATCTCGTACTTTCTCGGCAGCGTGGTAGAAAGAAGGGGTATCTGCAAAAGATGCAATTATGCCATACGAATCAGCCATTAGTTCTCTCCTCCTTTAGAATCCTGATGACCGTGCGGATCGGCTGCCGGCATCACAAACTTAACTTCTGCAATTGGAAGTAAGGGCAAGAACCTAAGAAACAAAAGAAATAATATACTAAACAAACCAAAAGTACCAAAGAAAGTAAAAATGTCTACAATGGTTGGGGAATAGTAGCCCCATGAGCTTGGTAAGAAGTCATTAGCAAGGGATGTAACAGTAATTACAAAACGCTCAAACCACATACCCACATTAATAAAAATAGACATAACCCAAACAAGTGCGGCATTACGACGAACTGCGCTAAACCAAAATAACTGAGGCGTAAATACATTACACCCGAACATCATATAGTAAGCCCAAGAATACTGACCAAAGCCGCGGTTAATGAAGGCAAAGCTCTCATAAGGGTTAGCTCCATACCAAGCGATAAAGAACTCCATAATGTAGGCATAGCCAACTATAGATCCAGTACCCAAGCAAATTTTACACATATTATCAATGTGTCGCTGAGTTATCAGGTCATGCAGGCCGTAAATTGCACGTAAGGGTAGCATTAGAGTAAGGACCATGCCAAATCCTGAGAAAATTGCGCCAGCAACGAAATATGGAGGGAAAATTGTGGTATGCCATCCAGGTAATTGGGCAGCGGCAAAGTCAAAAGAAACGATAGTATGAACAGACAAGACAAGCGGCGTAGAAAGACCTGCTAAGATTAGATATGCCATTTCATAATTGCGCCAATGATTGCCAGCATTTCTCCAACCCATAGCCAATAATCCATAAAAATATTTCCTAAATATATCCATTGCTTTAACTAAAAAATTAGATCCGCTGTAAGCGTCCAACTTTAAGCGTTGCAAAGCACGATCACGTAATACTCCCAAATCTGGTATCATACCCATATACCAAAATAGTACCGATACTGTGCCGTACGTAGAGACTGCAAAAACATCCCATTCTAGTGGTGATCGAAACTGCGGCCAAATTGCATTAGCGTTGGGGAGAGGAAATAACCACCAAGCAAACCATACTCGCCCTACATGGAATAAAGGGAAAATACCTGCACAGACTACAGCAAAAATTGTCATTGCCTCTGCAGCACGATTAATCGATGTGCGCCAACCTTGTTTCAGCAAGCAGAGCACAGCAGAGATAAGTGTACCGGCATGACCAATACCAATCCAAAAAACAAAGTTAACAATAGCCCAACCCCAATTGATCGGATTGGCCAAACCCCAGACGCCAACACCAGTACTAACAAGCCAGAGTAGCCCCATCCCAGTAAAAGCTGCTGTGATTAAAGCTACTGCCATACAAACCCACCACCATGTCGGTGTGGGCGTTTCTACGATGCGACAAATTTTATCGGTTACCCAACCAAAACTGCGCTGGCTACCAACTAGTGGTTGCTCGATGAGCTCCGCAGGATCGACTTTAGCTAAAAGCGATGCCTGCGAATTATCTACCAAACTATCATCTATATGAATTGCCATTATTTTATATAAAATACTTAAAATATAATTAAAATTACTGTTGATTAACTAGATCGCCTGCCAAGGGTGCATGGTAATCATGGCTATTGTGTGCTCCATGCTTGCTGTGCTCACCAACAGAAAGTTTCTCTCCTGAAGAGCCGTGACCATAGCGTTCATCGTATTGAGCGTATGCATATGGCTTATCGTAATAGTCCGGCATCTTTTTGTTTGGATTTCGCAAGCGAGCAAGATATGTTGTGCGTGGGCGAACATTAAGATATCCAAGTACGGAGTAATTACGATCACTTGCTTTCATCTTGGAAACCTCTGAATTAGGATCAGAAATGTCACCAAATGTGATTGCATCGGTCGGACAGACTTGCTGGCACGCAGTTTTAATCGCTCCGTCTTTAACATGGATATCACCAGAAGGTCCCGCGCGACGCTTTTGATCAATCTTTGCTGATTCTATGCGCTGAATGCAGTAGGTGCACTTCTCCATGACACCACGCATTCGCACAGTAACGTTAGGATTCTTCTGCATCTTCTGAAGCTCTGGTTCATCAACCTTACCTAGTGGACCCTTATAAAATTCACCTACTTGTCTTTTATTCCAATCAAAGAAATTGAAACGACGTACCTTGTAGGGGCAATTGTTTGCGCAGTAGCGAGTACCAACACAACGATTATACGCCATCGTGTTAATACCTTGCTTGTCATGAACAGTTGCATTCACCGGACATACGCTTTCGCACGGCGCATTCTCACAATGTGCACAAGCAACTCCCATAAACGAAACTTGTACGTCTTCAGGAATTTCAGCTTGTTCATACTTAGCAGCAGAAAAATAACGATCAATTCGAATCCAATGCATTTCCCGACCACGAAGTACCTGATCTTTACCAACTATCGGAATATTGTTCTCACTTTGACATGCAACCACACATGCTGAACAACCAAAACAACTATTTGCATCCAATGCCATTCCCCATTGTTGAATTCGAGGAAACTTGTCTTGGTTATTTTTCCATACCTTTACATTTGGGTACGGTTCGTTGAACTTAGGATGTTCATAAGCAGAGTTACCACGATAATTATTTAACGACTTCTTCTGTAGAGACTTGTATTCATATTTACCATAATTGGCTGGTGCATGTGACTCAACTCCTACCTTGTTAGCAAAGTCAGGATGCTTGGTGTAATAGTCCGCATTAGCTTCACGTATAATAGCACGTCCTTCCATTGACCAGTGTTCCTGAGTATTGGCAAGACGGTAAGTTTTTTCGGTGAGCTTAATCGCGGCATTAACAGCATATCCCATAATGGATGATTCCCGCAGCTTATAAAAATCAAAACCAACACCTGATCCTACGCGTCCGACCACCTTACGACCAAGACCAAGTGGTAGTTGTATCGTATAATTAGCCAATCCAGGTAAGACATGAATAGGTGCTTCAATACAGCGTCCATTTACGGTTAACTCAGCTACAACTGCCATCTCTTTGCCGCGATTAAATATTGCTTTGTTGCTTTGAAGAGTACCTTTAACTCCTTCAAAAGTAGCGCCATTAAGCACTGTCTTTTTGGGGAATATTTGAACTCCGTCACGCGCTTCTAAATCCTTAGCTAGTCGAGGACTGATTAAAATAGGATTATCCCAAGTAAGTTTTGTCATGGGATCTGGACATTCTAGCATCCATCCATTGTTAGCAAAACGACCATCTAGTCCATGTGAACTAGGTGTAAAACGTACTTCTAGATTATCAGAACAAAGTTCTTTACCTACAGAAAATTTGTCTGAATTTAAAACATCAAAAATTACAGCATAATCGACCTCAACAGGGATAACATCATATGAGCTTTCTTCCAGCAATCCATCGGAAAGGAATTTATTAAAATCACGACCTCCTAACTGCCTAAAAGTATTTTGAGTAATCTTATATGCATCCGACGTATGTGAACCCAATAATAAAGCAAGAACTTCGAGTTCATTAACTGTTGGGAATAATGGTTCAATCATGGGTTGTACTGGTAATAGCATACCATCGTAAGCCCGCCCATCACCCCAACTCTCTAGATAATGAGACTGCGCCATGAATAAATCAGCGCTAGCTTCGGTCTCATTTTTAGCATCGCTTAAAAACAGAGTCTTCTTGGCCTTGCTTTGCGCATTTTTCCAATTTAGATCAATCGGAGCATTATAGACTGGGTTACCGCCTAACAGAACAAGTGTGTCCACTCCACCCTTATTAAGTCGCTCAACTGCAACTTCAATCCCACTCTCTTTGGAGGGCACACTCAAATAATTGATCGGTGCATTCAGTGCTGTATTAATAGCAAGTACTATATGGTGAACTGCATCTGGAAGATGATCTCCAGCTAATACAAGAGAATTGCCTGTATGCTCAACTAAATCGGTAGCACATTGCTTAACCCATTCAGGATCGACAGAAATTGAAGCCCCAAGCTCATCAAGTTTTTTTACGAGAGAACCTCCAACATTACGCGCTTTTAAAATGTTGGATCCAATCTGAGCAGTAAATCCAACCATCTGACTACTAGATAAGCGAAGGCGATGATCTGCAGTCGATCCAGTCGCGGTGAGTAATGATTCTACCGAATACAGGCGACTCATTGAGCTAGCATCTTTAGTGCTAGTAACTTTACGGGATTTTGCAAAAGAACGTGCATATCCAAGATGCCCACTGACAGATGCAACAAAATCAGCATCGATTGCTAACACCCGCTTAACCTTATCAAATTGAGGTATTGCACGAATCGGCTTACCTAAAACTGAAACAGCTGCTTCTTCCGCAGTACTTTCATCAATTGCTGAGTATTCAGTCCAAGTAGCCTTAGGGAATTTTAATTTAATGGCATCCACTAATGCTTTTCGACTTGGAGAAGTGCTTGGCTCGGCTACAAAAACAAGACCTTCGCCCATATCCTTAGTATGGGCGATACTTAGTTCAGAGAGACGATCACGCACCACGTCACGAGTAATAGTACCCTCCCCTTCACGACTCTTAGTAGCTCGATCTGGATCGTATAAATTTAAAATGCTTGCTTGAGCATATACTGTGGTTGCGCCGCCGTATGATTTATAACTAGGGTTTCCTTCGATCTTAGTCGGACGGCCTGTATGTGTCTCTACAATTAACGGAATGTTCTCGCGAACACCTGGCATGGAAGTCGAGTAGTATACTGGAACGCCAGGAATTACATTTTCGGGCTGCTTTGCATACGGTAAAATAGTCTGCTCCGGACGGCGGCATCCACTCATCCCTAATCCAGCAAGACCAAAAGATGCTGCCATAACTTTCATGAACTGTCGCCTATTGACGCCATCAAGCTCACTAGCTCCAGAAGGAAATTCTCGTTCCATCCATTCCCTAAAAGCAGGAGTATCAGCTAAGTCGTCGAGACTTTTCCAATATCGTGGTCCAGCTGTATTTTTTTTATTCATTCTATCAAATTTATGCTAACGGTGGCATCCTGAGCAGCTCTGCGGTGGATTAATCTTCCAATCATGCACAAAGCCAGTAGCAGCCTCTTTATACTCTTCGGTTTCGGGTCGCTCCCAATCAAGATTATAAACCTCCTCGACTGGACGTATATATTCTTCTGGGTTTCGGTGACATTCCAAACAAAAACCCATACTTAATGGCATCGCGTGCTCGACTACTTCCATTTGATCAATTCTACCATGACACTCTACGCAACTAATTCCGCGATTAACATGCACGGAGTGGTTAAAATAAACATAATCTGGAGTCTTGTGAATACGAACCCATGGGACAGGGTCACCTGATTCATAACTATCTCGAATGAGAGCTAGCTGCGGATCATCTTTACGCACCATTGAATGACAAGACATACATACATTAGAGCCAGGAACATTAGAGTGTTCGGAACGATCAACAAAAGTATGGCAATAACGACAGTCTATTTCCAATTGCCCAGAGTGTAGGGCATGACTAAATGCAACTGGTTGCGTAGGAGCATAGCCAACGCGGGTATACTTAGGGGTAAAATAATAGCTCACACCCAAGACAATAGCAGTCTTAACCAAGATAATCCCAATGATTATCTTAATTGGCAAGGTATTAACCCACCTAGGAAAGATGTTAGCCATGGTTAGCTTTGTATACGTGTGTTTTTAAATTGTGCGGTAGAAACTATACATCTGCAGAACGGGCAACAGTTCTTTTGGCTCGTTGCGCAATAAGCACAGGTTTTTCAATGTCACATTTAACACTAGTTTGCGTATTAAGTGGAGTGCGTTCTTGTGCAAAATTATTAAGCGTAAGAGCACCTGCAATAGATAAGCTAGCCCTTTTGAGGAAGCTTTTTCGTGACGATCGGTGTGTGCGGTCCATCAGTTTGTTTTTGGATGTTAAAAATATGACTAAAACACATGGCAACCGTTTTCTACACAATCTGTGTAATTCGGTATAGCATAAAGCGTATCAGTTAATGGAAGCATAGACTCGTAGTGGAAAAAAGGAGAAAAAAATGCTAGTAAATAAGTGTGAAAATCAAATATATATATCAATTATAACTATAGATTAAGCAACGACTTGTTTAGCAAAGAAACGATCAATTAGTAAATCCAATATGCCGTATTAATCAGAATTATAGTTAGGGTTAAAATTCGAGGCACGAATAGTGACCATTAAACTAGATAGAGCCATAATGAGGGCAGCAAATATAGGATGTAAAACACCAAAAAAAGCTAAGCCCATACCCAACACATTGTAGCTAGCAGCATAAATGAGGTTTGATCTCAAACGACGGTGTAAAGCGCGTGAAAAATGAATAGCTTCGGGTAAAACGCTGATCTGGTTATTAACCAACTGACCGTTCGCAATTGATCTAGCTAATGCTGTCCCACATCCCATTGAGATCGAGCCTAAACTTGCCTTCATAGCGGGTGCATCATTAATTCCATCTCCTACAAATAGTGGAGCTAAGTCATTTCTTATAGCACTTCTAATATGTGCTTCTTTTTGCATGGGAGATAGTCCGGAATGAACGATAAAAGGTAGCTCTATCCCTACGTTTGGATCACCGGTTAAGACCTCGACCTCAATATTTAGATTTTTAAATCCTTGCTTCAAACTACTAAAACCATCACGTAATCGCTCTTTTAATATAAAAAAAGCAGCTAATTGATTATCAATAAAAACGTAAACAGGTTTTCCTTTGAAACCTGCTATTTTAGAGAGAACCGCATCATTAACTAATTTAGGATTAAGCCCCAGTTCGCCTACTTCTAAAAACTGATTTTCTATAGTACCGGACACACCTAGTCCTGGAATAATTTTAAAATTACTAATCGGAAGATCACTTTGCGGTAAAAAATTTGTTATCGCCCGAGCAATAGGATGACTTAGCTTCGACTCTAGAGTATAAATCATCGCTTGAAGTAACCCATGGCGATCTTCCCATTCTTTAACTAGTGAAAACTTGGTGACTTTCATAGATGCGTCGCTTAAGGTACCCGTTTTATCAAAATAAATGAGACGAGTTGCAGCTAAGGCATCAATTAAAGCACCATCTCGACTGATTATTCCCATTTTAGCGAGTCGCAGTAAGCCCTGCCATATTCCAATAGGTGTTGCTAGACCTAGAGCGCATGGGCAAGCAACGAGTAAGACAGCCATACTATTGAAAACTGCTTCTGCCCAAGAACCTACGAATAACCAATAAATAAAGCATAAAAAACTGATTATCACTACAAATGGTAAAAAATAGTGAATTATACGATTTGCCTGCGCTTCAAATTTAGAAGGAGTGCCCGCTTGTTCATCGACTCGTTGCAACAAATTATCAAGATCGCGCCTGCCAGCTTGAACCCCAACTTTTATTTCTAATAAACCATCCACAGACCAAGTTCCTGCGCGTACAACATCCCCCATATTTCTGACAACTGGTAATGCTTCGCCGGTTAAAGTAGTTTCTGAAACATAAGCGCTTCCAGAACATATGATGCCATCTACCGATATTGGCTCTCCTGGTTGTACCCTCACGATAGCTCCAATTGGTAAGTCTTTGACCTTCACAGCCATCCATCCGTCTTTAGTACGCATTGTAGCGGCGCCAAAGCACTCTCTTATTTGAGTTGTTTGTTTTCCTAAGTTAGTTTGAGAAATGCTTCCTATTAGTCGTCCTATTGTATAAATTGCGATAACAATGGAAACAATTTCGTAATAAACCGCTCCCTCACCAGTAAAAGTACTGAATAAAGATCCAATAAATGCCCCTAACAAACTTACCGTGAAAAGACCTTCTATCGTCAAACAACGACTACGCACCATTCTAATCGTTGATCCAAAAAGTGGTAACCCTAGAAAGCAAACAACCAACAAAGACGAGAAGATTAAGCCACCGTGTAACAACCAATATGATGTCGATCCATACTCAGGAGGAGTCATATTGATAGCCAACGAAAACACCATTCCTTGACCTGCAAAAACCATAGCTATTGCAATACGTAACCAGGATCGCGAAAGCTGAATATCAGGATTTTCGCAGTCATTGTCTTGGGTAGAACAAACTACTGATCTACTGGTTATTTTTACATCTGCTATTGGCATATCTGAAATATAGGTTCTAGTATTGGAATGTCATATGCCTATATACTCAAGGGCAACTATGTTGTTGCAGCATTAATAATACTCACCTGTTTTGTGGGCGGACTTTTTATTTTGCTAGGACCTAAGGCTACTGAAAAAAATCCAGGCGTTCTACACGTGGGAATTCGCTTTGCAGATGAGCGCAGCATAGAATTTACACGTTTTAGTTTAGGCGGACCAGGTGCTCGAATTGAATTTATTAACAACAAAGGTGAACTATTGTATCATTATGATAATTTAAAAATTGGCCGAAATTTAGTACCAATTGAACCAGATAATTTACCTAGTGGTCGCTATCTTGCTAGGCTAAGTGCAGATGAATACAAAAGCGTAGATTTCCAAGTGATAATTGAGGGTCGAATGCTAAACCCAGCACCCAGCGAGAAGTTATCCAAAAATGTTCGAGTACGCTATAACATGATAGGCGTGCGGTTCGAGCCGTTAAACAATTAACGTGCTACACGCATAATTTGAGAACTGATCTGATCGATTGCTGCTTCATGCTTTTTGTACAAAGGATCATATTTCTCGAGCTGTTTCCAAAATTTATTGGAGTGGTTCATATGTTTTAAATGAGCTAATTCATGCAGTATAACATAGTCCATAAGCTCTGGATCAAGTAATACGAGACGCCAGTTTAGAGATATCGTTCCTCTATAAGAGCATGAGCCCCATCGACTCACCTGATTTCTTACACTTACAGTAGGGATACATAGTCCAAAACGCTTTGCTTGATAAGCCACTCTGCAATGTAGTGCGTCTTTAGCAAAACTCCTAACAACATGCATTAATTGCCCATCATCACTTGGATCGAGCACCCTAAGAATTACATCGGAACCGTAATTAGAAAATATATAGTCGGAATAATTACCCTGAGTAGCTAATATAGATACGTAAAATAATTCACCACGTGCACATAACTGCGGGTAGCGATTAATCCAAGTACTCAATGAACTAGTAGCAGGCAGCTTATCAAGCCCTGCTTCTATCCATTCACGCTGTGATTCTAAGAAATCTATGGCTATACGTTCGGCACATCGAAGTGGAACCGAGAATAAAATCTGGTTATTTAGCCCAAAGGTCAGCCTAAGATTGCGTGTACCCTTTCGACGTCTTAACTCTACAGGTACTGACAGACCACTTTCACGTACAAAAACCATAAAACAATTCTTTTTAATGCAAAAAGGATATATTATTTTTCCAATTGATCCAATACTCTTTGCGTATATCGTCGAAGTAGTGCTTCTGGATCTAAACCCTTAATTCTACAAGCAGCAGCAATTTCAAAGAGTTCTTTACCTAAAACAGACCCCTCATGATCTAAAGTATTAGCTTTTGCTTGTATTGCTGCTTCGTCTAAAATCTTTGCTGTATCTAATTTTAATTTCTGAATTTGCTTATACACATCCCTAGCGCTTAAAAGTGCAGGCAACTGATGTGGCAAATCTTTAAATAATCCTTTTTGCTTCGGGCCACGCTTTATTTCAGATGCCTTAATCGCATCCCACTGATTTAAAGCAGCCTCAGCACCACCCAAGTTAGTAAGACCAAAGACATGCGGATGTCGGCGAATAAGCTTCGAGTTAACTTCTAGACAAATCGATTCAAAATCAAAGTGCCCAGATTCTTTTGCCATCTGCGCATGCATTACAACTTGTAATAAGACATCACCTAATTCCTCCTCCATGTGATGCATATCATTACGATCTATAGTCTGTAACAATTCGCAGCATTCATCTATCAAACAATCAGCTATTGATTGATGTGTTTGTTCAATATCCCATGGACAACCAGTATCTGGTGCCCTCAAAGCTTCAATTGTTGCAAGTAAATCATCAATAGCGCTCATTCTAAATACAATTACTTAACTACCTTCTCCCAAAGAGACTCTTTAAAACCAACTAAACCGTAATCATTGCCAAGCAAAAATGGGCGTTTCACTAAATTACCGTTTTCTGAAAGTAATAAGATAAGATCTTTTTCCGTACAATTAGAGATCTTTTCTTTTAAATTGAGCGCCCTGTAGTCCTGCCCTGAACTGTTAAACAATAAGCGGATATTATTGTTTGAATAAGCCAGCATAGATTTAAGTTCACTTATGCTTGGGGGCGTATCACGAATAGCAAATTCATTAAACTCATGCCCATTGCGCTTCAGCCAATTCGTTGCACTCTTGCAAGTGCTGCACTTCTTATAGGTGTAAATCTTTATGCGAATACTAGTACTCATGACTTATTCTTAATATTTCCTCGTGGATGATATAACGCGTGCTCATCGGCAAGTCGATTCGCTTGAACTGCTGTATAAATTTGAGTTGTTGAAATATCTGCATGTCCCAACATTTCTTGTATTACTCTTAAATCAGCCCCTCCTTCGAGCAAATGTGTTGCAAATGAATGGCGTAGTAAATGCGGCTTAATTGGTTTGTTTATTCCAATTTTTGCAGCTCGTTGTTTAATCATTACCCATATAGTTTTTCGAGAAATAGCTCTCCCACGCTGACTAAGAAAAAGTGTACTTCCTGTATGAGCCTTTACAAAAGAAGGTCGTGCGCTGACTAGATAATTTTTTACTGCATCAATCGCGGTGCTTCCAACTGGAGCTATCCTTTCTTTGGATCCTTTTCCATAAATACGCACGTACCCCTCCTCTAAGTTAAGACTTTGCAATTCAATAGCGCAAAGCTCAGAAACCCTTAGACCGCTACTGTAAAACAGTTCAAGAATCGCCCTATCCCTAACTCCGCGGGGAGTAGACATAGAGGGGGACTGCAGTAGAAGATCCACTTCTTTTCGAGATAGTGTATCTGGTAATTTACGTGACAATCGTGGACCACTCAACAATTCAGTAAAATTACTAGTTCGGATATTTTCACGTACTAAAAACTTTGCAAATACACGCAGAGTAGAAAGCTTCCTAGTTTGGCTGCTTCGCGCGTACCCATTGCTTTTTAGGTTCTCCACCCACTTCAAAAGTACGTAATCATCCACACGACTCCAATCCATTATACCTAAACGTTTTAAAAAGGATGCACAATGCGATAAATCGCGTGCATACGATTCAACAGTGTTACTTGATAGGCCGCGCTCTAACTGTAACCATGTTAAAAAGCTTTCTACAGGCGGAGAAAAAGCCTTTGGTATTTTATTCATTAAATTAGGCGACATTACTAAATTTTATCTAAGCTAGTAACATGTGCCTTGCAAGCCACAAGCGAACACATAAGGTTCTATCTTCTACGATAGAATTCATGCCTACATCTCCTACAACTGATGAAAGCTTAATTAAGCCTACTGACTTACGAGGAATATTAAAATATGTTCCCATGTTCAGCGATCAAGTTTTTGTTATCGCTCTAGACGGTAGCTTGATCGCTCATGAAAATTTTCAAAATGTACTACTAGATATAGCTGTACTTAGGTCATTAAACATAAAGGTCGTGTTAGTGTATGGGATAGGATGTCAGTTACAGAGTGCTTCTAAGCTAAAGAATATAGAAATTACTGACCTTCACGGTGAAGGAGTTACCGATAATACGACACTAGCTTTATCAATGGAAATAGCCGGAGAAGTCGGTTCTCTTATTGTGCAGGGATTGACCCGAAACAATTTACTTTGCGTCAGTTGTAATGGTGTAAGAGCAAAATCAATTGGAGTTGTAAAAGGCGTCGATCAAATTAACAGCGGTGATATCGATAAACTAGATCAGAAACTTTTTAAGCAACTCCTTAGCAGCCAAACTATTCCAATCGTATCACCGATTGCATTAGACCGTAATGGTGCACCATTGCGGATTAACTCGGATCTGCTAGCTGCCGGATTAGCGACAAAAGTAAAAGCCTCTAAACTAATCTATATGACGACTGAGGCAGCAATTTGCGTCCACAACCAGACGTTAAAAAATCTGCCGGTCGCCGAATTAGAGCTATATCTAGAAAATAATTCTAATCAGATAAAGGAACGATTAATTAGTAAGGCAAGGCATTCAGCAAAAGCAGTGCGGATGGGTACTCCAAGAGCTCATATTTTAGACGGAAGATTATTTGGAGCCTTACTAAATGAAGTTTTTGATAAAGTTGGAATTGGCACTATGATCTACAGTGATGAGTATCAATCGATACGCCCTGCGCATAAAAAAGATGCTCAATCT
This sequence comes from Verrucomicrobiota bacterium, assembly GCA_036160955.1. Lineage (GTDB taxonomy): Bacteria > Verrucomicrobiota > Verrucomicrobiia > Opitutales > Coraliomargaritaceae. The sequence continues at coordinate 19,175 of JAYYDJ010000043.1, forward strand.
ATTTATGATATTACTAGGAACGCCGTACGATCAGAAACACTATTTAATCGTTCCCAAAAGCATATTATTAATGAGATTAATAATTATTTAGTGTACGAAATAGATGGTAGTATTATTGGATGCATGCATCTACGAAAATACTCCAATTCATCCATTACAGAAATTGGTAGTGTGTATGTCCAATCTTTCTACCAAGGTAAAGGCGTCGGTAAAAAATTAATAAATTACGCAATCAAACTAGCTCATCAGGATGGCACTGAGAAAGTATTTGCAATGACTACAAAAGCTTCCGAATTTTTTGAAAAAGTATGTAATTTCAAAAAAGGAAAAATTGAAGATTTACCGCTAGTTAGGCAAGAAGAGTACCGTATTAATTGCCGAAATTCCAAAGTATTCTATTACCCTATTATCTAGGTGCTTTATCATTCAACAGATAATGTAGGAATAACTATAATTAATCCTACCAAGCTCCAAATGCGTGAACTCATAGAACGATTGGATGAGCCAGAAATTAACATTTCCGAACACCCAGATATAAGTCTTACGAACCATACCTGCGGTTGGTCGATATCCCTATTTCCAAGTGGTATAGCTGTCTTGGAAGGCCTCGAGAAGGAAGACAAAAATCCTGCTACCCTATCGAGCGTAAGTCGTAATGAAGCCTTTAAAATGTGGCTCGACCTGTCCATTGGAGCTACAGATGCTATACTCGCGTACGACTGGAAAACACAAAAACATTAATTTTCACTTAACCAACAAATCGATATTACGTAAGAATTATAGAGAGCAAAATTAAAATGCACCTGATTCGCTAAAGACTTCAAAGAATCTCCTAATTTCGGTGAAATTTTAGCTATTTTAGCTGTGCCCGAGGCAAGATTCACTTCAAGTGATACATCTTCAAAATTAGCGAACCTCTTCCAACGAGGAAATTGCATTTTGTAAAACGATTCTTTCAATGAAAAAATGATACTAGCGCGAACTCGATCAACTCCCGTCCATACTTTCTCATTGGTTGTCGTAACGCGTTTGGCTGCCTGCGCACTCAAGCGGTCGGTACCCTCTATGTCTATTCCTAGTGCCATAAAATCGCTATTGCGACCGGCTATCGCACAACATAGCTTTCGAGAGTGCGCTATGGATCCAACTGCACCATCTGGTAATATTGGCGCACCACTTGCATTCGGTAATACCGCTTGCGGGGCAAATCCTAGTTGACCCAATACCTTTCTTAATGACTCTCTACCTGTAATGAATTCTGCCCTTCTACCATCGGATGCATTTACAACTAATGCCTCTTCATCAGAAAAGGTGAATTTCGTAGCACCGCTAACTGTACTTAAATATAGATAACTGCCAAGAGGCTCTAAATTTGAGATAATTTCGCGAAATCTAGTTATACTTTCAATGTTTTTCACGTGTAGAAAAATGACAATCAGGTTATAAATTACAACTTTAGTATTAATCAGTGATACATTGACCTTATTACCAAATAATTATTTTACATAAATTACTATGTCTATTTTAAGTTTTAATAACTACCTGATTAATAAGAATAGCAATCTACCTCTATCCAAAGTAAATTGTGATCCTTGGAGCAATCTTCCAGACAATAAGAGTGATGCCACCAAACAACTGTACAAGTTGAATGATAGAATAGCTGATTTACAGCAACGATTCTACATCGACCGTAGCAAGAAGCTACTAATTATATTACAGGGCATGGACACAAGCGGTAAAAATAGTACAATTAGGAACGTATTTAGAGGTGTTAATCCGCAAGGCGTTCATGTCGCAAGTTTTGAAAAGCCATCCATGCGAGAGTTATCACATGATTATCTATGGCGTATTCATAAACGCGCTCCTAAGATGGGCGAAATTGTGATATTTGATAGGAGTCACTATGAGGATGTGCTTGCTGTACGTGTTAATCAACTTAAGCCAGATTCGGTTTGGCGCAAACGATTTCGACATATTAATGACTTTGAACAAATGCTGGTGGATGAAGATACTATAATAATTAAATTTTTCTTACACATTGATCGAGAGGTTCAGCGCTCTCGATTACAAGAAAGACTCGATAAACCTATAAAAAATTGGAAGTTTGATCCGTCTGATTTAGACGCGCGTTCGAATTGGAAAAAGTACCTACAAGCTTACGAGGAAGTTTTCTGCAAGACAAGTCACCAGCATGCTCCATGGTTTGTAATTCCATCGAATAAAAAATGGGCGCGTAATCTGCTAGTTGCACAAATTGTTGAGGCTACTTTAAGTGAACTGAACTTAAGCTACCCGAGAGTTGATTTTGATCCGAATAAAATCGTCATTAAATAATATACATTAACATGCGTCATGATATGAATTCCATTCTGGATTTAATTCCTGCTCATAGAGCGGCATTACATCCATTACGTGAAATTTTGTTAGCTAATGCAATGATGCTCGGCGAATTGCCAGCACCAACCTTCGGGGAACAGAAGCGAATCGCATTCTTGGGCAATCGCTTCACTGAAGAAGGGTTGCAAAATATATCTATAGATGAGGTACCTGGTAATTGCATGGCAATGATACCAGGTACCGTAGGTGAAAAAAATATTCTTGTTTGCGCGCATGCTGATACGGTTTTTTCAAATAAAGTAGACCATGCAATGTCCGTTACCAAAGATACAATTCGGGGCCCTGGTATAGGCGATAACAGCCTTGGATTGGCAGCACTAGCAACATTACCTAACATTTTGCAAAGACTTAATCTACGCTTTAATGACAATCTTATATTACTTGGATGCACTCGAAGTTTAGGCCATGGCAATCTAGGAGGAATCAAGTTCTTCTTAGATAATAATAGATTCCCTATACGTTCTGGTATATGCGTAGAGGGTATACAACTAGGACGCCTTAGCTATGCATCTGTTGGAATGCTACGCGGCGAGATTAATCTTAGTATGCCCTCCCAATACGATTGGACTAATTTCGGAGCTACTAATGCGGTCACCCTCTTAACTCGTATCGTACAAGGAGTTCAATCTATTTCTATACCAACTGAGCCAAAGACAAAAATAATTTTTGGTTCGATGAATACCGGCACCTCTTTTGCAACTCAACCGACTTCTGCTAGTTTACGATTTGAGATTCGCAGTGAAGCCGATGGCATGGTATCCTTATTACGTGATCAGATAGCCGATTTAATTGAAGAGATAGCTACACAATCTAGAACGGACATAACACTAACGGTAGTTGCTCACCGCAAGCACGGTGGACTCGAATACAGTCATCCTATGGTAAAATCCATGCGTAAGATTCTTGGAGCTCTGCATATAAATCCTTATATTGATCCGAGTGTCGGTGAATTAAGTGAGCTAATAAGAGCTAATATACCAAGCGTAACACTCGGGCTAACTACAGGGCAGCATAAAAACGAATACAATGAAACGATTGATATAGAACCAACATTTGATGGTCTTGCACAATTGATTGCACTTATAAATTCAATCGATCGAGGGATTTGCGATGTCTGATTTAGTTAATAAATGGTTAGAAAACAACACTTTCCATCATGGTGAATTTTGGGATATCTTGAAGTTAGTGGAATTAAAAGAGAAACAGGGTCTCAAAATATCACTATGCATACCTACCCTCAATGAAGAGCACACTATTGGCAAAGAAATTGTTATTTTTCGTTCCGAACTTATGGAGCGCTACCCACTAATAGATGAGTTCGCAGTCATTGACTCTGGATCTAAAGATAATACCCTAGAAGTTGCTGCTTCATTTGGCGCAGACACCTACAGAGCTAAAGACATCCTGTCGGAAGTTGGAGATAAACCGGGCAAAGGAGAAAACCTTTGGAAGGCTATCTATCAACTTAAGGGTGACATAATAATTTATGTAGATGCAGATATAGCTAATATTCATCCGCGTTTTGTAACTGGAATTGTTGGACCCTTACTACTAAATCCCAAAACTAAATACTGTAAGGCATTTTATGATCGTCCAATTACATTTTCATCAGGCGTACGCGCAAGCGGAGGCGGACGCGTAACTGAAATATTAATACGTCCACTATTCTCTTTATTTTTTCCAGAATTAGCTGCTCTTATACAACCTCTTTCAGGAGAGTTTGCAGTTCGCCGTGAAGTGCTAGAAAAAATTTCTTTCCCCATAGGCTATGGCGTTGAAACTGCACACATTTTAGATGTCTACAGGCAGTGGGGCCTAGAAGCTTTTGCGCAGTGTGACTTAGATCAACGCATTCATAGAAACCAAAGCACTACAGCACTTGGAAAAATGTCATTTGGAATACTTCAGACCTTTCTCACTCGAATGAAACGCTATGATTTGGTCAACAAATTACCCGAAATGGCAACGCTTTATAGGCAGTTTCAAGCTGAGGGAAACCGGTACGACCTACTCGAAAAATCAATCATAGAAGACGAGCGACCACCGATGATAACCATACCAGAATATTGTAAAAAATTTGGTATTAAGTGCCAAAAGTAAGTCATGCGCATCGCTATTGTACACTACCACCTTAAGCGAGGCGGTGTTACCCGTATAATAGAGTCGACTTTACTTGGGTTCAACCAGCACCGCGAAAAGCATGAATATGTAGTACTATCTGGTGAAGATAGCAGTAATTTTAACTACCGAGAATGCGTCAAAACTGTTGCTGGCTTAAACTATTCCAACCAGCAACAAGTCACACCAAATTCTAAAGATCTTTTACAGCAATTAAGGTCAAGCGCTAGAGCTGCACTTGGTACTTCGCCAGATGTATGGCACATACATAATCATTCATTAGGCAAGAACCATGCTTTACCGGGACTAGTGGCTTTATTAGCCAAAGAGGGAGAGTCCATTTTACTACAAATGCACGATTTTGCAGAAGACGGTCGTCCAGAGAATTATACGGTCAATAAACGCCGTTTCCAATGGTCCGATAAACTCTATCCAAATTGCCAAAATGTACATTATGGAGTCATCAATGCACACGATTATCAATTATTTTTGAAGACAGGCATCGACAAAAAAAGACTTCATCTACTCGCAAACCCTATTGATACTACAAAAAAACCTACTCATCAAGATGAAGTAAAATCCGTTACAGATGATCTCAATACCGATCGTTTAATCGTATATCCCGTACGTGCAACTCGTCGTAAAAACTTTGGCGAACTACTTCTTTGGGCAGCTCTAGATCAAAAGGATACTCACTACGCAACTACACTAGGACCAACTAACAGAAACTATTACAACGCCTATGCACGTTGGCAAAAAATCGCAAAAGTAAACAACTTACCTATTTCTTTTGGTATTGGTGAATGCAATCGGTGGTCATTCGATAATATCATCACTTCCGCTGATGCTATTATAACAACAAGCATAGCAGAGGGCTTTGGCTTGTCCTTCTTAGAACCATGGATGATGAAAAAACATGTTATCGGACGTAATCTTCCCGAAATTACAGCTGATTTTAAAATCCATGGTATTAAACTTGAAAATCTTTACACTGATATACCAATACCCGAGGAATGGATTGATATCGATCGGTTGCTGAGCAAAATCACAAATGAATTAAAAAAAGTCTATAAGGCCTATGGTAGAGTATTACCAGTCGATGCACCGCAATTGGCGCTTGATTCAATACGACCCACTACAAATACAATAGATTTTGGCGGTCTTGATGAAGACATGCAACAGAAGGTTATAGAATTCTTGATCAGTGAGCCGAAAGCAAAACAACTATTGCCGCAATTAAATACAGTTAAAAATTCATTAACTGCAGAAAATAATAGGATCCAAATCTCTAATTTATTTAGTTTAGATCATTACATAGAAACTCTCCTTAAAATCTATAGTTCTATTCAAAAAGATACCACGATCGACTACTTTAATCCAAATCTTCTTATTGATGGTTTTCTAACACCTAGACGCTTTCGCCTATTAAGAACATGAAAATACCCAAACACATAAGAGCTATTCGCGATAGAGCAGCTAAAGGACCAGTAATATGCCCAGAAAATGCCATTCCAAGAATAAAAAAGATTAGTGGTGTTCGCGCAGTAGTATTCGATATTTATGGTACATTAATAAGCTCTGGCGTTGGTGATATTAGCTTATCCTCAAAAAGTAATTCAAGTGATGCGCTGCTTCACTCGCTTTCTGATCATGGCATAAAAGTACTTTCTACTTCAGAATCTAAGCGCCTTTATAATTTTCTATTATTATCTATTGAATACTTTCAAAGAAAAAGAAGCAAAGAAGGTGTCTGTTATCCTGAAGTAGAGATACGCCAAGTATGGAAATACTTTTTAGAGAAACTGGTTACAAAAAAGCTGATAAATCCTCCACCTGATGATTTAGATATTGAAGGACTAATAATTGAGTACGAATGCAGAGTAAATCCCACGCAACCAATGCCTGGACTTGTAGATACATTAAACGAATTACACCAGCGCGGCCTTAAAATTAGCATCATTTCTAATGCGCAATTTTATACTCCGCTGCTATTTGATGCGCTCATTGGGAAAAGTTTAAGTGAATTAAATATTTGTACGGACTGTGCAATCTGGTCATATATTTTAAAAGAAGGCAAACCATCACAGCGATTATACGAATCATCTGCGAACCACCTGTTCAAAATTCACCAAATTGATCCTAATCAAGTACTCTACGTAGGCAATGACATGCGTAATGATATATGGCCGGCTCAATCAGTGGGATTTAAGACAGCACTTTTTGTTGGTGATAAACTATCACTGCGTCGCCGAAAAGACGATCCACAATGCAAGCGGATTGAAGCTGATTTAGAAATTACTCAGTTACATCAGCTATTAGATTGCCTATGAGCATAATTTTAGAGCATAATTAAAAACATGTCATCACTTCATGAGACTATAGTAGCGCCTTCTATATTAGCAGGCGATCACTCCAATCTAATATCTAGCCTTCAACAAATCGAAAAGTCCGAAGCTCCATGGGTTCATCTTGACATCATGGATGGGCACTTTGTGCCAAATCTAACTTTTGGTCCACAAACTGTTCAGGCACTACGAAAGCAATCTAATTTATTCTTTGATGTTCATCTGATGCTAGACAATCCCCATGATTTTATTGATGCATTTATAAAATCTGGGTCTGATCAAATTACAATTCATGTTGAACCCAAATATTCCATTATCGAAACGCTAGAAACTATAAGAAATAATCAGTGTTTGTGCGGGATTGCCCTTAATCCAAATAGCCCTGTTGAACTTGTTCGCCCCTATCTTAATTTGTGTGATATAGTTGTAATCATGGCCGTGCATCCTGGATTTGGAGGACAACAATTTCATAAACATGTAACTTCTAAAATACAAATATTAGATCGTTGGCGATGTGAATTAGATTTGAATTATCGAATTGAAGTGGATGGAGGAGTTGATTCAGAAACTGGAAAATTATGTAGATTACTTGGAGCCGATACTCTTGTAGCTGGTACAGCTTTTTATAAATCCACCGATGGGAAATCTTTCGTTAGTGATCTATGCGCTACTAATTAATCAATAAATAGTACGATTTATATGTATCCAGCAGCTATTCATAGGGCTAATGAAGGATTACTTTGGTAGCTCTAATCAGTGGATTTAATGGTAGCTGATAATAAAACTTCCAATTTTAAGACAAATTTGGCTTGATCTGCACTTTCATGGAAGCATCTTACTCATCTTTTATGAATTACAGGGACGGGTAGCTCAGTTGGTTAGAGCAACTGGTTTACACCCAGTAGGTCGTGGGTTCGAGTCCCTCTCCGTTCACCATATTTTATTCTGGTTTTGTACATTGCTTGTTATGCGCCATATTATATCCATTCTAGTTGAAAATAAATTTGGAGTCCTCGCTCGTATTGCAGGGATGTTTAGCGGTCGTGGATTTAATATTGAAACTTTGAATGTAGGTCCAATGCCAGACAACCAACTATCTAGAATTACTGCCACTATTGTAGGCGACAGCGAAGCATTGGACCAAGCTATTAAACAAGTCTATAAATTAGTTAATGTACTTGAAGTAACGGAGTTCTCTAATGGACAAGAAACCGAGCGAGAGCTTATTATTATTAAAGTCAGTGCGAATGCACTGCAGCGCTCCGAAATAATGCAAGTTTGCGACATATTTCGCGCTAAAATTATCGATGTTGCAACAGATACTGTTAACATTGAAATGACTGGAAATTCCAACAAAGTTCGCGCATTTATTAGTCTTGTCGAGCCTTACGGTATCGTTGAGATGGCTCGTACAGGAAAGCTAGCTCTTAAGCGTGGCTAACAAATAGAATTATTTAACCTCAATCAAAAGAGATCACCCACATAGAAAAAATTATGCCTGCAAAAGTTTATACAGAATCTGACGTCAACATGAGCGTCTTAAGTGACAAAGTTCTAGCAATTATTGGCTACGGTTCTCAGGGACATGCCCATGCTCAAAACCTAAAAGATAGTGGCCAAAATGTTATCATTGGCCTTTATAATGATAGTAAATCTTGGGAGGTTGCCAAAAGCCAAGGCTTTGAGGTATATGAAACAGCTGAAGCGGTCAAAAACGCGGATGTCGTCATGATAGCCGTACCTGATATGAAGCAGCCAGAAATTTACGAAAATGACATCGCTCCGAATTTAAAGAAAGGCAAGACACTTGCATTTACTCATGGACTTGCCATTCACTTCGGACTAATTAAGGCACCTCAGGGTGTGGATGTGATCATGGTTGCACCTAAGGGGCCTGGGCATGTTGTAAGAAGTCAATTCGTTGAAGGAAAAGGTGTGCCTGCACTGATCGCTATCCTCGAAGGCTCTTCCGCATCTGCACACTCCATCGCTCTTGCTTGGGCTGGTGGTGTAGGTGGCGCTCGCGCAGGTGTCATTGAAACAACCTTTAAAGAAGAATGTGAAACAGACCTATTTGGAGAGCAAGCGGTACTCTGTGGTGGCGCTTCAGCTCTTGTAATGGCCGGATTCGAAACTTTAGTTGAAGCTGGCTATCAACCAGAAATGGCATACTTCGAATGCTTACATGAACTAAAACTTATCGTTGATCTAATGGTCGAATCTGGTGTATCCGGCATGCGCTTTTCTGTTTCCGAAACTGCAGAATGGGGCGATTATATAAGTGGTCCACGTGTTATCAACGATACTTCTAAAGAAGCAATGCGCGCGATACTTAAAGACATACAATCTGGTAAATTCACCGAAAACTGGGTCGCTGAATACAAAGCAGGCTATCCAAAATACAAAAAATTCATTGAAGAAGGTAAACAGCATCGTATTGAAGAAACTGGCGAACGCCTGCGTGCTCTTATGCCATGGGTGAAGAAGCGTAACATTGAAGGTGCCCAGGCTGCTTATAATTAAACCAAACTAATATCCTTAGAAATGGTCGCTTAGTAAACTAGCGACCATTTTTTTTGCATTTTTAGATACATTGGTATTAATATTTTCTAATGTCTCTTACCATTCTTATTGCAACCCGTAAAAGTCCACTAGCCTTGAAGCAAACAGAGCTTGTGCAAAGGTGGTTAAGTCAAAAAAATCCTGACAAACTATTCCATGATCTACCGCTGGTAACAAAAGTTGACGAACGATTAAACTGGTCACTTGAAAAACGCGGCGAAATCGGTCTTTTCACTAAAGAACTAGAGACTGCACTATTAAATAAAACCGCTGATTTAGCAGTTCACAGCGCTAAAGATATGCCGACTACTGAAACAATTGGCCTTTCCATTGCTGGCTATTTACCACGCGCAAGGGCAAATGATGTACTAGTTTGCAGAGATAATATTAAAATACCAAAATATATCGCAACTAGTAGTCCGCGCCGACGAGCCCAAATGTCACTAATTAACAAAGATATTCAATGGACTCAATTGCGCGGAAATGTAGGCTCACGCTTAAGAAAGATTGCTTCAAGTCAAAAAGGTACCAATAATATTATAGATGCAACTGTGCTAGCGGCAGCAGGACTAGAACGTCTTAATATCAAAAATTACGAGGGTCTGCGATTTATAGAACAGCCAATCGAAACATTTGTCCCTGCCCCCGGACAAGCCGCCATTGCTATTCAGTGCCGAGACGAAGACATACACAAGTATACAGATCAGTTCTGCTCAAAAACCTACCTCGCCGTATCTCTTGAGCGCCAATTTTTGCGTCGTCTTGGGGGAGGTTGTCAAACTCCAATAGGCGCTTATTATGACGGTGAAAAACTTTTTATTTATCACCCAGAAACTGGCCACATTACGTATAATGAAGTCATTAATGATTGTCAGCAAATAGATACGTATCTCACTAAACTTATGTTAGAATTAAAATTATAAATAAATCATTCAATTAAGAGTAGTCCTATTTAATTAATTCCTTCATTAGTTCAAACAACTGATCACTAGAATGCTATATTATTTATTATTTGCCGACCAGACTTAAAATATATGTCAGAACAAAAAGGAAAAGTTCACCTCATTGGAGCAGGTCCTGGCGATCCTGGCTTAGTCACT
>JAYYDJ010000044.1:0-15964 GCA_036160955.1 Verrucomicrobiota bacterium
TTTAAACTGCTGCATGGGATTCTTAAAAGTAGGCGCGCAGCTAATGACCCTCGCGTAGATAATATACAACTAAAGGATTATTTAGATTTGGTCGCTATAGGTACAATTGCTGATTTAGTTCCCTTGCATAAAGAAAACAGAATTCTTTCTTGGTACGGTCTACATCATTTACGTGGCAATGTTCGTAATGGAGTACGTGCACTAGCGGAAGTAAGCGGTATATCTACTGGTCAAGAAATGGTTAGCTCGGATATATCATTTAAGATGGCACCACGTATTAACGCAAGTGGTCGATTGGCAGATGCATCACTACCTATTGAATTATTACTGGATGAAGATTATCAGGCTTGCTGCACTCGGGCTGAACAACTCGATACTATTAATCGTGAGCGCCAGGCTATTGAGCGCACAATTGCTCAAGAGGCAGAGGAGCGTGCAATGCGAGAGTTTAATCACGAGCCAGGTGTCGTGCTATATGGCGCAGGTTGGCATCCAGGCGTAGTTGGTATAGTTGCTTCAAGAGTAAGTCGTCGTTTCAATAAGCCATGTGTAATATTAGGTGCTGAAGGAGATTTAGCAAAAGGTTCTGGACGCAGCGTTGAGGGAGTCAACTTAATCGAAGTCTTTAAAGGCTGCTCGGATCTTTTAGGTCACTGGGGCGGGCACCCAATGGCTACAGGAGTTTCTCTAAAAGCGGTGGATGTAGAGGTCTTTACCCAACGGTTTGTCGAGAGTATACATGCGATATATCCGAATGGTCTGCCGGAGCCCTCGTTACGCATATCAGCATGGTTGAAGTTGGAGCAAGTCTCGGAAAGTCTCCTACAGCAGTTGGATCGGTTACATCCATACGGGCAGGGAAATATTGAGCCAGTTTTTGGAGTCAGGGGCGTTGTTTTAGAAGAGCAACCCAAATTATTCGGAGAAAATAATTATCGTTTGCGATTGCCAGATTCTACTGGTCAATCTCGAGGTATGGCCGGAGTTGCATGGCGACTAAGTAGCGCGCCTACTACTCTACAGCCGATCGATATTGCTATACGTGTATATTGGAATTTTTGGCGTAACCAACGCACTGCTCAATTTACTTTAGTGGATTGGAAGAACAGTAAGGTAATAGCCTAATCGATTGATTTAATCGTATTATTAGTTCAAATAATATTATTCTAATATCTCGTATGAATAATTTGCCCAAAAATGTATTACTTGGATTAAATGTGGATCACTGTGCTACAGTGCGTCAAGCGAGGTACCGTCATCATGTCCTTGATTATGGATTAGAAGTTGAGCCTGACTGTGTTGAAATCGCTTTGCTTGCTGAAGGAGTCGGCGTGGACAGCATTACCATGCATTTACGTGAGGATCGCCGTCATGTGCAGGAATCAGATGTTGAGCGTGCCTGCGAAAAGATTAGCACTCGTCTCAATCTAGAGATGGCCTGTACTTCTGGAATGATTGAGTATGCACTTAAACTAATGCCTCACTCGGTTTGTTTAGTTCCTGAGAATCGCGAAGAAGTCACTACTGAGGGTGGCTTAGATGTTGCTGGTCAGCAAGAGCGCGTTCGTAAAGTAACTGAAGCGATGCGCGAAGTAGGTATTTTGACTAGCTTGTTCATTGATCCTGATGTTGAGCAAATTGAGGCCGCCGCAAAGCTTAAAAGCCCCTGGGTTGAGTTACATACCGGTGCATATGCGAATGCTTACTACCACGACGGCCGACAACGCGAGTTAGAGTCTCTTGTGAATGCTGCAGAATATGCTCATAGCTTAGGGCTTGTTGTAAATGCAGGTCACGGCATCAATTATCAGAATATTACCGATATTGTGCAGATCCCGCACTTGCATGAGCTAAATATTGGACATTCAATCATAAGCCGCGCGCTTTTTGTTGGCATCGAGCAGGCGGTTAGCGAGATGCTTTTGCATTTAAGCTAAGACCTTTTATGGGTAGCGCTAATATACCTGCTACAGTAGCGCAGTAAAATTTCAATCGGATCTGAGTTGACAGTGGCATCATTTATGATGCACTCCGCTGTTCTTTTGGAACGGGGTGTAGCGCAGCCTGGTAGCGCATCTGGTTTGGGACCAGAGGGTCGCAGGTTCGAATCCTGTCACCCCGACCATTAAGTTTCTGCATGATGGAGTACTAGCTGTGTACTCAAATACTCTTAGCAGTAGATAGCCTAAGGGATAAGAGATCCATAATTGTTTTGTGTCTTGGCGTGATATTAGCTTACAATTTACGCATGAATATTGTAAATATTTCGACTTGTCCGGATTTCCATGCAGAGGATTTATCGGTAGCTAAAGAGTTTTTAGGGCCCCGAAATAGTCCATTGAAGAATCTTAGTATTGCGCATATAACAATTCCCCCAGGCGTTAGGGTGGAGAAGCATTACCATCTAGAAAGTGAAGAGACCTATCATATTATTGATGGCTCGGGAATTATGAACCTCGATGGAGAGGTCGCTCCAATTTCGAAAGATCAAGCAGTTGCAATTACGCCAGGTCAATGGCATTCAATTTACAACCCAAATGACACCGATTTAGTGATGTGTGTGACTTGCTCACCGCCCTGGAGGATGGAGGATCAGATCTTTGAGTAGCTTTACTAGTGCAGGCAAAGGGGTTGCTTTCGTTACCATCAGTGGGATCTGCTGGGGCTTCCACGGCGTAATGATCAAGTATGCAATCGGTCTCGGCGCATCGTTCATGCAGGTTCTATTGGTAGAAGTCTCATTTGCTTTTGTTTTTTTTGCTTTTTTTGGCTCAAGGTTCTTAAAAAAAGTTAGACCACAAGGCTTTCTGCAGTGGTTCAGACTTATTATGATCGGCTTGGCTACAATTGGAGTCGGTTATTTTCTTTTTCTTTCATATAGCCTGGGGCCTGTTGCCATACCCGCTACATTAATGTTTCTTTACCTGCCAATTGTATACGGATTTTCGATTTTTACGAAGAATCAACGCTTCTCCCTCATTAAATCGACCGCTATTGTATCCGTGCTTTTGGGCGCTATTTTAACGACGCAGATTTTTTCTACTTTTCATCAGGTTAGCTTCTTTGCTTCGGTTATTGCTGCTGTATGTGCATCCATGTGTTATGCTATTGTTTTTATACTTACCCCAAGTGTCGCTGCTTACACATCTGCGGAATTTCGAGCTTTCACAGTCTCAGGAATTGGACTACTAGGTTGTATTCTTATTTTACTGAGTGCGCCTTCATTGTGGTATGATCTTGGTGGCAACGTTGTAAAATTTTATATTTTCGCTCTATTATTAGGAGTGGTTGGCCAAGCACTTCCAGTCATTTCTTTAATGAAAGGCTTGCCATTAACTGGTAGCAGCCTTGGCGGAGTGGTCGCATCTATTGAACTACCAATAGCGGTTTTAAGCGCATTTATCTTACTTGGAGAGTCGCTCACGGCAGTTAAAATTTTTGGAGTTTTGCTCGTTTTATTGGGCATAGTAATTTATAATTTTGCTGAGAAATTAAGGTTTGGGCGTAAGCCGCTGCTGCACTAAAAGGAATGAGTAAAATTAGCCTAGTTCAATTAAACACAATGGATACTGCCGCATTTACCAAAGTTCTTTTTGGAGTGTATGAGCATTCTCCCTGGGTGATCGCTGAAGCAGCGCATTATCGACCGTTTAGTTCGCTTAAAGAATTGCAGGCCTCATGTGAGGCTGCAATAGATCGTGCGCCCCATGAAGCGCAGCTATTGCTCATACAAGCCCACCCAGATTTAGCGGCGAAGTTAGATCAACTGCCACACCTAACCGAGTTCTCTCAGTCAGAGCAGTCTAAAGCTGGATTTGCTAAGCTCACACCCGCAGAAATTGATGAACTAAGAGCCGAGTTAATGTCCTACCGTGTGCGCTTTGGACATCCTTTTATTCTCTGTGTTACAGAGCATTCTGCAGAGGATGTTCTTCCTATTTTAAAAAGGCGCATGCAATCTGAGCCAAACGCAGAAAAATGTAATTGTCTCTCCCAAATTACTCGAATCGGATGGCATCGTCTTTGTTCTATTCTTGAAAACCCACACGAACCATCTCCAATATGACAGCAAAACTCACCACCCATATCCTAGACACCTATCATGGCAAACCCGCTTCAGGAGTTTGTTGGACACTAGAATTTAAAAATCCTGCGGGTGAGTGGAGTCAAATTTCTGCAGGATCTACAAATGAGGATGGTCGAACAGCTGGATCACTAATTACAAGCGAAGCTCTAATAACTGGCAGCTACCGTCTCAAATTCGACGTAGCTAATTACTTCTCGAGACATGGCGTGCAACTCTCCGAGCCTCCTTTTTTGGAGGAAGTTGTGCTCCAAGTAAACTTAGTAGCAGGCGAGAGTTATCATGTGCCATTGCTTTGTTCGCCCTGGAGCTATTCAACGTATCGTGGGAGCTGATTGAATGGATATGCTTGAAGGTGCCATAAAATCAGCCGGTTCACGTTTGATTGAACGACTTGGGATTATGCGTCGGATTTCCCAGAGAAATGATTGGATCGAGCGTATTCTATTTTCTCCGGCTGCAGAAGAGGCTGCTTATAAATTAAAGGGCTGGATGAATGCGACGGGCATGGACACGACTTACGATCCACTTACCAATGTTTACGGGCAAATTGCATTCTCAGCAGAAGGACCAGATGCGCCTCGAATTCATTTAGGCTCACACTATGATACCGTCGTTAATGCCGGAGCTTTTGATGGTATTTTAGGTGTGTTGGTTGGTATCGCAGTTGTGGAAGCTATTGTTGAATCAAAAGAGCCCTTTAATCACAATCTATCAGTACTAGCATTCTGTGATGAGGAAGGCGTGCGCTTCAACACAACGTTTTTGGGAAGTGCATATTTGAGCGGTCAGTTTGATAAAACTTGGCTGCACAAAGAGGATGAATATGGCAAAACACTTGGCGAGTGGTTGGTGGATCGCGCAGAATCAATTGATACTATTCTCAGCGCACATCAGACTCCTTATGTACGCCCTCAAGACCTTTACTTGGAAACCCATATTGAACAGGGGCCTATTTTGGAATCATCGAACAAAGCATTAGGCGTCTTTACCCGTATCGCTGCACAACTTCGCTCTGAAACTATTTTGACTGGCTGTGCCGGACATGCAGGGACTATTCCTGCACGCTTACGCAAAGATCCTTTACCGGTGGCAAGTGAGATGGTTTTAGCTGTCAACGAACTATGTCGAAGTGATGAGCGTATTCGAGCAACTGTTGGACAGCTTGAAGTCATACCAAATGCTAGCAATGTCATTCCTGGTCAGGTTAAGTTCTCGATCGATATGCGTCATCCAGATTTGAAAGGTTTAATGCTGGCACATGATAGGTTAGCCAAAAAAGTCGAAGAAATCGCGAACCGATCAAACCTTGAATTTGAATACAAGCTAGTTCACCAGGCTTGCGATGCTCGATTAGATGATAAACTAACAGACGCTTTGGCTGAGAGTTGTGAGGCGCTCCAAGGGTCCTCTATGCGCATGTTCAGTGGTGCTGGTCATGACAGTATGAAGCTAGCGCAAGTGTGTCCTACTGGTATGCTGGCAGTGCGGTGCAAAGATGGACTCAGTCACCATCCGGATGAGTTTGCTTCAGATGCGGATTGTATACTCGCTTTCAAAACGATGCTACGAACCGTACTTATGATAGATAAAAACCTTTAGCGAGATGTTTGATACGATTATCAGAGATGTACAAATTATTATGAATGATGCATGGCTTCAAGTGGATCTTGGAGTTAGCGATGGATGTTTCGCAGAAATAGCACCCAATATTTCTGGTAGCACACAAAAGGAAGTGGATGGCAAAAGTGCCTTTTGCTTGGCTGGTGCGGTCGATCTACATGTTCATTTCAATGACCCTGGGCGCTCACATTGGGAAGGCTTTAAAACAGGAAGTGCGGCGGCTGCGGCTGCGGGCATTTCATACTTAGCTGAAATGCCTCTTAATAGCATCCCTTCAACAACGAGCGTGGATGCTCTGCAGACTAAATTAGCTGCTGTTAATAATGAATCCTATGTTGATTTCGGTCTCTGGGGCGGGGTTGTACCTGGAAATATTGCTGACTTGGAACCGCTTGCTCAAGCTGGCGTTATTGGTTTTAAGGCGTTTATGGCCCCCAGCGGTAATGATGATTTTGAGAAATCAGGGCGATCAACGCTTCGTGAAGCAATGTTGCGAATCGCTCCGACAGGCCTGCGTTTGGCTCTGCATGCAGAAGACCCGATAGTACTGGAACGTGCTTCAAATCGATTGAAAAGAAAGGTTAGCGCATTTGACTGGGAGGCCTCAAGGCCAGTTGAAGCTGAAATTAGTGCTACTAAAGTAGCTATTGAATTGTCCGTAGAAACAGGATGCCCAATTACTATTGTGCATGTCAGCTCTGTAGAAGTTTTGACTACTATTCAACATGCAAAGCGACAGGGTGTTGATATTGTTTGTGAGACGTGCCCGCATTATTTGTTACTTTCAAGAGCAGATGCTGACCGCATTGGTCCAGACGCAAAGTGTGCACCACCACTGCGATCAAAGGCTCGAATGAGAGCGCTTGAAAGGGCACTCATTGATAATTTAATCGACACAATTGGCTCTGATCATTCTCCCAGTCCGCCTGCGATGAAATCGGATCAATCTTTTTTTGATGCTTGGGGCGGAATAGCTGGAATTCAACATGGATATCCTCTTTTACTAAGTGGTTATGGAATGGAAGCACTTTCACATATAAAAATAATACAGAAGCTCTGTTGCCAAACTCCGGCAGAAGTTATAGCTTTAAAAACTAAGGGTTCATTGGATCTGACTAAAGACGCTGATTTTACTCTGATTCAGCCATTAGAGTCGACTTCAGAGATTGAGGCAGATGGGTTGCTAACAAGGCATCAACGTTCAGCTTATCTTGGAAGTAAGATGCACATAGAAGTAGCTTCAACTTGGTTACGAGGTCAGGCAGTTACTATGAACGGTCAGTTGATCGAAGTGGCGCCTCGTGGCAAATTTATGCCACGCTCTTACAAATGAATAAAAACTCCATAGCGCGCATACAGAAATGCTTCTTCACAGATACTAAGCAATGGGCGCGTACTATTGACAAATCTCTGAGTGAATGTGTTGACAAAACCGGTAGCTCTGTCGTGAGCCAATTAATATTGGATACAAAAAATCCGATGGATGGGCCATTAAAGGGCGTGCCGTTTGCAGTTAAAGATTTATTCGATGTGACAGGGTATCCAAGTCAAAATTCTTCTGTACTTCCTGAGTTTAAAAAATGTGCAACTCAAGATTCTGCGATTGTTACACGGATGAAAGAGTTAGGTGCCTGTTGCGTTGCAAAAACTCAGATGAATGAATTTGCTTACGGGCTCTCAGGAGAGAACCCGCACTTTGGTGATTGCCACCATCCCGTTTTAAAAAATTGTTTGAGCGGTGGTTCAAGCAGTGGATCAGCGCATTTGGTGGCGGCGGGTTATCTACCTCTAAGTTTTGGCACCGACACAGGTGGATCTATTCGACTTCCTGCAGCATGGTGTGGTCTTTATGGCATTCGTTGGGCACCAGGCTATTTCTTAGAAGGTGCCTTCCCCTTGGCTCCAAGTTTTGATACTGTGGGTTGGTTTACTGCCTGCTCTGAGGATATGGTTCGCACTATCAAAGCTTGGTTCAGTTATGCAACAGAGGACTCTACTTTGGCGCTAAAAGGATGCTCAGTTTTGCCGAAACACTTGCTCGAAATTGAATCTTTTGATCGTATGAATGCCGTAGTAACTGAATTAAAAATTGAGCAACTTGTAAATGCGGAGGCTTTTGAAGCGCTATTACCAAAGTGCCAATTTGCCTTTAATGTACTACAAAGCCGTGAAGCATACTCGATACATCAGTCACTAATTGAACAATATGTTACATCCTATGACCCGCAAGTAAGAGATCGTATCTTGCGTGCTAGAGAATGGACGCAGGACGACATTTCTATGGCGCATCATTACAAAGAAGAGATTACCAGTTGGTTTAATGATTTTTTTGAATTATATGATTATTTAGTTATGCCTATATGCCCAAGTCCAGCTGTTCCAATTGTAGATGCTCGACCTGAATTGCGTGAGAGGACCCTCCAATTAACAACACCTGCGAGTTTATCAGGCATGCCTGCTTTGGCGGTTCCTATCTGGCTCGATGACAAGCGCTCAGTTGGTTTACAGTTTATCTTTAAAAATGTAGAACCCGCAGTACCATTGGCATTACTTAAGTTATGCAAAAGCATTTAAAAAAACATGCCTTTACTTTGTGGCTTCTATTTGCGGTCTTCTTAGCAGTGCTGTTCCCTGCATACGGTAGCAAGGGAGGGCTCTTATACCCTGAACTTAGTACAAATATAGGTGTTTGGTTAATTTTTTTCCTCCAAGGAATCGCTTTGCCGACGAGCGAGTTGACCTCAGGGTACAGCCCTAAACGTCTTCATGCTTTTGTCCTGTCGTGGAACTATATAATTTTTCCGATAGTGGTAGGATTACTCTTACTGCCTCTATCACTTGTTATTCCTAACGAATTAAGGCTCGGCTTTTGGTTGCTTGCAATTTTGCCAACAACTGTTTCTTCAGCAGTTGTTTTTTCAACAGTCTCCAAAGGTAATACGTCCAATGCGATTTTTTCGACGGTCTTTTCTAATTTACTTTCAGTCCTCTTAGTGCCCGCGGTGGCAGTTGCTTATTTATCTGTTGAATCTGGTGTTAGTCTTCCACTGAGCCCATTATTTTCAAAACTGTTTCTTTTGATTATTGCCCCCCTAATATTAGGTCAGCTTGTAAGGAAATGGCTGCCCAAAACTTCCGCTTTGATTGCTAACAGAACTAAAGGATTTGGTAATTGGATTATTGTTTTTATCGTACATTGTGCATTTGCGCAGAGTGTTAGCTCTGGCTTCTTAATTCAGTTAGGCCTTTTCTCGATATTTAAAGTTATATCGATAACCATTTTGATTTTGCTCTTTGTAAGTCAGCTTGTTTGGTGGTCCTCAAATCTTTTCAATTTATCCAAAGAGCAGCGTATTTCCGCATTTTTTTGCTCCAGTCAGAAGTCTTTAGCTACAGGTCTGCCTCTAACTACATCTATTTTGGCTCTAGTTCCTGGTATAGTAGATGCTGCCTCTGTTTTAATCCCGCTAATGTGCTACCATCCCGCACAACTTATTTTAGCAGCGATTTTATCGAACGGCTGGGGGTCCAAGTAACTTCACTTCTAGGTTTGAGTTTTTCGTCGAGGAAGCTTGCTAGTTTTTGAAAAGCCATCTTTGGCACAATTACCTGATAGCAATATCAAAACCATTTTGAGCAATTTTTGCTAGTTCTTCTTGGGTAAAATTTAAATCTGTTGCTAGGGCGTAGTACTCCTCACTGAGTGAATTTCCAAACATGAATGGATCATCAGAATTGATAGTACAGCGTACTCCAGCATCAAAGAGTTCTCGGATTGGATGTTTCGACATGCTTGTTATGCCTTCGACCTGTAGCTTAACATTGCTAATAGGGCATACGTCTAGTGTAACGTCCAAATCTTTGATGAGTGCAACAACTTCTGGATCTTCAATACATCTTACTCCGTGCTGGATGCGCCGAACACCAAGTTCCTCAATGCAGCGCCGAACAAAGCTAGCAGGCATAAATTCTCCTGCGTGAGCTTTGAGGAATTTACCTGCTTCTGCGGCAGATTTCCAAACTTTAGCGGTCCAGGGTTCTAGCGGCCAATATTCAGGTCCGTGAAGATCAATACCCGTTAGTTTTTCCCAGTGTATGCAATCATCAATGATTTTTTCTCCTGGTCCGATGTAATCATTGTGGCACATGCCCATAAATACGCGCACTTCCATACCCTCTGGAGCGGCACTAAGAACGGCATCGACAATTTCTTCGCCATTGATACCACCGCCGATGACAGCGCCTATATGAAAGCTAGTTTCTACATATTTCACATTTTGATCCGCACATTTTTGTAAAATGATTTTAGCGCACCGATGGTATGCCTCGGCAGAAACAAAAACAGATGCACAAAACTGATCATACATTTCTTTGAATTGATCGAAACTTACATAACGAAAATCGTCGGACCACATGGGAGGATCGCTATCAAACTTTCCAGGGCTTGCTTCGCGAATCATTTCAATCGGACAAGCGCCTTCTAAGTGGAGGTGAGTTTCCGTCTTTGATAGACTTTGGACGAACTCTTTTAGTTTATTGGTAGGTGTATACATGACGAAAGTATTTTTTAAATATTAGGCCCTGAGGACTGATGTAAGAGAAAACTTAAGTTGAAAGTATTGGAATCTTTTTAAATTAAACTATTAGGTAGCTTTTTATTTTTCGCCCACTATTAATTATTCGCTTGAGATTCCATGATCCTTCGCTGGATATGCTCACCTGCAGTGATGGGACTGTATCTATGCGGTTTTTCTGGCGTTATACATTTCGGAAATGTCTCGATGATAACTTCTGGATCTGGGTCACTGAAAAAGGCGATTGATAGGCGACCGTTTTTCATTGCTGCAGGTCTTGGGACGACGCGGTGCGGTGTTGATTTAAAAAAGTCGTTACTCCAGCGGGAAATTAAGTCACCTGTATTAATGACTACGGTTCCTGGAATCGGTGGGGCGTCTATCCACTTTCCGTCTAAGCCTTGTACTTGTAAGCCTCCTTCTGCGTCTTGAAATAGAACGGTGAGAGTACCATAGTCTGTATGAGCACCTGCTCCAAGTTGACCTTCACTGACATATTTGACCGGGGGATAATGCAAGAGGCGTAATGTTTGCGTTAGCCCAGTGTGTCTTTCGTCAAAAAATCCTTTAGGTAAATCTAGTGCAATTGCAAATGCCGCCATTACATCCGAAGCAATGCAGGTAACACTTTTGTAAAAGGTGCGCATAAAAGCTTCAAACTCTGAGTTTGGCCAATATTCAGGACCGCTGGGAACGTTAGCGAGGTTACGTGAAGTAAATGTTTCTTTTAAGTCTGCAGGTTTACTGGGGTCTAGGGCTTCGCCTCTCATTGTTGTGTAACCATGGTTGAGAGTTGCCCTGAAGGGAACTTTTGTTTTCTCATCACTCATAAAAAGAGACTTGGCTTCGCTAAAAGCCGTCTCGAGCAGATCGTCTGACATCCCGAAGTTCTTAAGATATAGAAAACCTACGTTGTGTGCCGCATCGTATATTTCTTGAGCGACTTTCTTTCTTCCCTCTTCGCCGCCCTCAATAAAGGGCCTCATGTCAATAACGGACAAGTTAGATATTTTCGAAGACATGCTACCTTAAAATAGCAGTAATTATACCATTCAGGATTGTTGGATATAAATAGTTCTTAATGTGTTTAAGAACTATTTATGACTGCTCAGTATGTAGCTTAGTCGTTAGCGTGATCCTCTTTTGACTCGCCTTGTATTATATAGACTTCAGGAAAATTAGAGTTGTGGTTTTTGTCTTCCATTCCATATCCAGCGAACCATTCGGGCCCAGTATATTCGAAGCCAATATAATCTGGAGTATAAACAGAAGCTTCGTGGTTACGGTGAATGAGCACGGCAGTTTTTACCATTTCAGCGCCGTTCTCTAATGCATATTTGTGTAAATTTTTGAGGGTTTTTCCACTGTCGCAAATATCATCTACAAGAAGTACATAACGGCCTTTCATTTCAGCTGGTTCAACGACTAGGCGAAATTCATTGCCTTGGGTGTTATCTTCAGATGAGTAGCTCATAGCTCGGCAGAATGATGGTTCAACCGTGTAAGGAATCTCTTTTAATAAATCTGCAAAGAAGAAGACGCCTCCCCTTAAAACGCATATCGCTAGCACCTGCTGTCCATAGGTTTCATGAGTATCTTTTACCCAATGCCGTATGCGACCAGCCATTTTATAAACGCTGTAGGCAATATCTTCTTTTGAATAGAGTCTTTTAAAATCAGAGGGTATTTCGCGGATCATCATAGTAAATACAATCACGAGACCATATCCTAAGTTTGTCCATCTTTTAGCGTATTTATTTTAGAGATGATAAAAAATGCTGATGCGATCATGATATAGCCAGCAACCGCGGAAGGCGCTGAAATGCTTGGTGACTCTGCTGTTCCCATGAGCCAAGACAAAATAGGTAAATCAACTAGAGCATTTCCGTCTTTAAGAACATAACCGTGTATAATCCCAAGAGCGGACAGCCCCGCTGCTATTAATGCCCAGATTGCCACTTTAAAGTGTTGCTTCTCAATGATGTGGAATACCATTGCTGACCAAATCATCGCGATAAGTAGAAAGCCTTGCTGTACTGCTAATCCACCTGCTAGGAAATTGCCGACTTGTGCTTGTTGATCAAGAAAGCTTGTATTTAAGCTCAATTCTCCCTCGCTTATCAAATTTCCCGCACTTAAAATAGAGCTAACACTAACAAAAAACCATGCTACAATTCCAGGCATTATCCCTATTATAGCTGCGGGGTAGTGGATGGGTTCTGTCGTTTCAAATGCTTGAGCAGTTATGATTAGTCCTATCCAGAATATTATGGTGATACCAGCTTCAACAGGTATGAGCCAAACAATAGCTACGAGACTGCCGCTCAAACAGAGTGCAGTGATCGTCATAGCATTCATTATCGAATAAGCCGAGCGGGCGCCCATTTTTTTCCAAGCTGGATGGCCTATGTATATGGATGTAGGAAAAGGCGATCCAAAAAAAGCCGCACCCAAAGTGCCAATACCATTTACTACTAGGCATGGTCTTTCTGGAAAATCATCGCCTGCAGCAGCAGCGGATTCGATATTCTGCAGAGACGCAACCACCCCAAGCAAGGATATTGGTAGAATAACGCTTATTAAAGTAGCCATCTCTGCATGATCAAATGCAGCCAATAATGATTTAAACACATATTGAGGAAGATGTAGATTAATTTGACTAAGCGGATCAATATTTAGAGTAGTCACTGGGGCGGCTCCAGTTAGCCAGCCCAAAATAGTTCCTACGAATAAGATTATAGCAGTTGCTGGCAACCATACTGGCAGGTTAGGTGGCTTCAGTAACAAGTATAGCCCTAAAAAGAATACAGGTAATCCTGCCAATGGGGCGCTCATGATTTGAAATAAAAAAGCTAGCCCAAGAAAGCCTATACCTACACCGCTAAGTGTACTAATAAGAGCCACCCTTGGCACCCATTTGCGTAGGTTTGCTGCGAAAAAGGCTCCTATGAATTCAATTAATCCTCCAATGACGCAGGCAAGAATGCCGGCTTGCCATGCTAGTGTCTCAGGATCTTCTAATCCTTTAGCCTGTGCAATTAGCTTCGCTGGCAGCATGACAAGGAAGACGTTAGCAAATATTGCTGGCGTACTGATTCCGTAAGGAAGAGCACATATGTCTTCGCGATTAGTTGCAGACATTAGTTTTTGGGCTAGATAAGCATAATAGACGTTACCAATTAAAAATGAGATAGCAATCCCTGGTAATATTCGCCCAATTACAAGATCGACCGAAAATCCTAGTACACCTAGGCAGAGCGGAGTTAAAATTAGTAGCTGAACTAAGTTGTTGATAAAAGCTGCTATAAATCCGTCCCAATCACCTCGACCAATCTTAAAAATTCTCATTTTAATCAGAGTAATACTTTATGAAATGGATAGTCCAACGCGCCGCAGATGCCGCTGCTAACTGTCCATATTTACGATAGTCACGTCCAGGGTTGGCTTGTGTCTTGTTGCTACCTGCTCGAAACACAATATGCGGATATCGCAAGTGATTACATACCTGCGCAATCGCGGCGCTTTCCATTTCCATTAGGTCAGGATTGAGCTTTGCTCTAATGTCATCAATTCGTGCTCGATTAACTCCAAATAGGTCGCTGGCACAGACTACACCTGTATATACTTTGGGCTGATAACTAACTTGGTCGACTCTTATGGCTGCGGTCTTGTAATTCTTTGCGATGGCTACAGCGGCATTGTATAGAGTCTTACTTGGCTTATACTGATAATGAGTCATCATTTCTGCATTCGGACTTCGAACTTTTCTATATTCCATACCTTTTTCGGTCAAGTTACCTGCAGCGTGGTGGATAGTCCGCTTAGAAATAATCACATCACCACAATTTACTCTGGGATGCATTCTAGAGCCTGTACCAGATACTATAACTGCCTTAGGCTTGAATTTTTCTACAAAAAGAGCAGTACACATCGCTGCATTCGTAACACCGACTCCAGTTACTGTGGAAATTATATCGTGCCGCCCTAAAGTACCTTTCTTATATTTGAAGATAGATAATTTATCTTCTGAACAGTTAATTAGCTCATTTTGCATAAGCCGACTCTCTGATGGCATGGCACTTAGAACCAGAATCGGGGCACCCTTAAACATACTTAGCTATAACAACATAAACTGTGCCATTATAACTTAAGGTGTCTGCTTTGTGCATAGATTCATTAGATATATTTGAAAGCTTGTAAGTCATAAATTAAAGTGACCAATAAAGATAGTAATCTTCGTTTTTTAATGCGAATAAAAATCTTGGTACGTCCTCGTGCTTCATGGCATGTCGTATGCTTTCTTTTTATTATGAATTACTATCAGGTCTTTAAAAAATGGTATAATATGCGCCCATTGTTTTGCCTGTTGCTTCTTATTTTGCTTCCTCTGCTTGCAGGCGCAGAAAAGCGTAAGGTCATTATTGATGATGATTCCTTTAGCTTAATGCACCTTATGTTATTGGGCGCTGATGATGTTGAGGTACTTGGCATTGCATCAGTTACTGGAAACAGTTGGTCAGGGCGTATTGTCCCTTATGCTCTGCGCGGCTTGGAGCTAATTGATCGCCAGGATATACCTGTAGTTATGGGTGCAACTTATCCGCTATTAAATACGGAAGCACAAACGAAGCTATGGGAAGCGCTATATGGGCGCCTCACATGGAAGGGAGTGTGGATGAAAGAGTGGGCAGAACCTACTATTCAGAGTTTGCCTGAATACTATGAGGTGGATGCTTCTGTGGAAGTTACATGGGGTAATCCTACAATAGAAGCCGACCCGCGCATTGCTGCAAATTTTCTTATAGAAATGGTGCGGACTTATCCAGGTGAAATTAGTATAATAGCAGGCGGGCCGCTGACGAATCTTGCTCTAGCGCAAAGACTGGATCCTGAATTTGCAAGCTTAGCAAAGGAATTGGTGTATATGGGCGCGAGTTTTAATCCGCAGCAGGTTATAGACAACCAAGTAGCGGCTGATTTTGCTCGCGAATTTGCAAACTCACCGAGGCGAGAGTTCAACATTCGACTCGACCCGGAGGCGGCAAGTATTACGTCGAGAAGCCCATGGCACAAAATTACGATTATTCCAGTAGATCCATCAACTAGCACGCAATTAACTGCCGAGTTATTGAATCGTGCTGCAAATGCTGCCCCCAAAGAGATGGGCGAAGTACTAGCGACTTGGGAGCCAGGATTTCCACTCTGGGATGAGATTGCCGCGGCTGTATGGCTAGACCCTAGCTTAATTGTCGAAAAAGAGCGACTTTATGTTGATTACAACACGCAATTTGGACCGAGCTATGGAGACACGCTTTCATGGCGAGAGCATTACCAACCAAACCTAGGTGAGCAACCTGCTACTGTAATACGCAAAGTGGATCGCCTTAAACTGGAAGCTCTGTTAATTGAAAAACTAACTAATTTATGAGTTTACAATAAATCGGTCTAGTTAGTGCTATACTACTACTATGAAGTTTTTGTACACAATTTTCCTATTTTCAGTTGTTTGCACTGCCGGATTTATTTTGCCTTCCAGCGCAGCAGAAGAAAAAGTATTTATTGCTGTAGTTGGAGGGACTTCTTTTGGAGCGCCCGAAAAATTTGGGTTAGGCTTGGTTGAGAACGAAGGCTTTATTCAGATCGAAACGCCTGTAGGGCTAGGCCCAAAACTCTACAAAATGCG
>JAYYDJ010000045.1:0-44977 GCA_036160955.1 Verrucomicrobiota bacterium
TACTTTTTGTGTGATTTATTGAAACATTATTAAACATTCATTTTTTATCAATAGTTATATAACAATGATATATAGATACTTAAGAGTTTTTTGATGTTCAAAGGGTTTCACCGCGTCCCACAGTTAGAAAGACTATTAATCACATGGTCGACGCATTCGAGCCCAAGCGTAGTCGTTTAACCGGTCGGTAATGAGGAATTCATCTGAATAAGCGTCGAATAATTGCTATTGTTAGTAGATTAGTTCACCCAACTCATTCACGCTTACAGCCCACTTTAAAGCCTTAAAGTTTAATTCTTTATGGCTTTTTTGTATTTAGTCGCCATCAATCTTCTGCTAGATTTTACTAACAGCGATGAAACTTCGAACAAAAACCCCACTGTATTTAGCCCTCACTTGGATGCTTACCTGCATGATTCAAAGCAATCTATGCGCAGATCAAGGCGCTTTTATTAAGCCGCAAGAAAGTCTTCCTAATATTGTGCTAATTATTACCGATGATCAAGGCTACGGAGATCTTGGTTTTGCTGGAAACTCGGTGATTGAGACTCCTGCAATCGACCAATTACGCAGACAAAGCGTATTGCTTGATAATTTTCATGTGGATCCGACCTGCGCGCCAACTAGGGCTGCTCTACTAACTGGGCGCTACTCTAATAGAACAGGAGTGTGGCATACAATAAAAGGGCGCAGCATGCTGCGCGAGCGCGAGATCACCCTTGCCGATATTTTAACTGAGAATGGCTATGCAACTGGATTATTTGGTAAATGGCACTTGGGAGACTGCTATCCGTACCGCCCGCAAGATCGGGGATTTAATCATAGCGTGTATCATCCTGCTGGAGGAGTTGGGCAGGCGCCAGACTATTGGGGCAATGATTACTTTGACGACACCTACTTAGTTAATGGTAAGTTCCAACGTTTTGAGGGATTTTGTACTGATATTTGGTTTGGGGAGGGCATCAAATTTATCGAGGAACAAGTCCGTAAAGAGCAACCGTTCTTCGCTTATATATCAACTAATGCGCCGCACAGTCCATTTTTCTGCCCAGAAGAATTTACACGCCCATATGAGGGCGTGCCAAATGTATCTCGCGCCGAGTTTTACGGTATGGTGACAAATATCGACAGAAACATAGCAAATCTTATGGAGCGACTCGATGCGCTTGGAGTTGCTGAGGATACAATAGTAATTTTTATGACAGATAATGGTACCGCAGGCGGCCTTTGGCAGGGTCGCGGCTATGATGGTGGTATGCGTGGTAGAAAGAACTCAGCGTATGAGGGCGGTCACCGCGTGCCTTGCCTTATACGCTGGCCGGGTGGAAATATTCAAGCAGGTGCAGAAGTAGAAAAGTTAACCGCGCACTTTGACTTGCTACCAACTTTAATCGATCTACTCGCTCTTGAAGCGCCATCGGTTGATTTTGATGGCACTAGTCTGCGTGATTTATTGTATCCAAGCCAATCGGTATGGAAAGAACGCACACTAGTTGTAGAATCTCAGCGGGTCGTAGATCCTATTAAGTGGCGAAAGTGTGCTGTG
Organism: Verrucomicrobiota bacterium; assembly: GCA_036160955.1. GTDB lineage: Bacteria > Verrucomicrobiota > Verrucomicrobiia > Opitutales > Coraliomargaritaceae. Next base: position 1,547 of record JAYYDJ010000045.1, read on the forward strand.
ATGGATGAGCGCTGGCGCTTAATTAATGGGCAAGAGTTGTATGATAGAACTGCAGACCCAAAACAGTCGACGGATGTGGCTGCAAAGTATCCTAATGTGGTTGGCTACTTGCGCACAGCGTATGAGGCATACTGGGCAGATGTATCTCGAGAGCATATACTAACGAGCTCTGTAATAGTCGGATCCGATCTTGCCCCAATTGTCGCGCTCTCATCTCATGACTGGTTGCTCGAACAGCAAACCCCTTGGAATCAGCCCCATATTAAAAGTGGGGAGCATGCGCATAAGGCGCATTGGGCGATCGATGTGGTGCAGGCTGGTATGTATGAGCTATCGCTACGCCGCTGGCCAGTAGAAGTAGATAAGGGTATCAATGATGGCACTTACGGAAGGGCATTTAACTTTACGCAGGCAAGCGTCCGCATTGGTGCCAACGATATGCTGCAAGCCATCCCAAAAGGCGCGAAAGAAGTGACTTTTACCGTGCACTTAGAAAAAGGACCTGCAGAACTAGCTCCGATATTTATTGGATCCAATATCGAGGCGACCCCGTACTATGTATATGTGACGCATCAGCCGTTTGAAAATTGGCAAACTCCAGAAGGAATGGGTATCCCCATATATGATCCAAATTATGGGAGAGCTCCACCCCAGCTAAATAAATAGTAGTTTCCATGTGGAAGATTCTAAATGGCTAATCGTATACAATTTATTTTAGTAGTATTTTTTGGGGCTATAGCTTGGATGCCCCAATTATTTTCCGAGCCCACAATTGCGCGGTTAGAACGTTCAATCGATCGTCCTAACATTGTCTTTATTTTAATGGATGATTTGGGCAAGGAGTGGATCGGTTGTTACGGAGCGGAAAATATCCAGACGCCGAATATTGATGCGCTAGCAGAAAGCGGAATGAAGTTTCAGAATGCGTACTCTATGCCGCAGTGCACGCCCTCAAGAGTTTGTTTTATGACAGGGCAGTATCCCTTTCGTAACGGCTGGGTGAATCATTGGGATGTGCCACGATGGGGGCTTGGGTATTTTGATTGGAAAAAAAATCCGAGCGTTGCGCGCGTACTACAATCTGCTGGATACCGCACTGCTGCAGCGGGAAAATGGCAGCTCAATGACTTTAGAGAACATCCTGATGCGATGCAACGCCATGGCTTTGATGCTTACTGTATGTGGACTGGGGGTGAGACCGACCCGAACCGGCCCAGTCACACAATAAGAAGCGACCAGCGCTACTGGGATCCTTACATACACACTGCGCAAGGAAGCCGTAGCTATCCTGGCGAGTTTGGTCCTGATATTTATAATCGTTTTTTACTCGATTTTATAAGGGATAATAAAGAGCAGCCCTTCTTTGTTTATTACCCCATGACCTTGCCGCATACCCCCTTTACGACTACACCTCTAGAACCCAATGCTCAAGGACGGCTGGGCAAACACAAGGCAATGGTACGTTATATCGACCACTTGATTGGTCAGTTGGTCACACAGCTAGAAGATTTGGAGCTTCGAGATAACACCCTGATAATTGTGACTTCTGATAATGGTACGGTTCGCTCCTTAACAAATACTTTAAATGGACGAGAGGTACGTGGAGGAAAAACCAAGACCACAGAAAATGGTGTGAACGCCCCCTTCATTGTTAATTGTCCAAGCCTGATACCTGCTCGCCAGACCAGTGATGCATTGATTGATTTTACTGATTTGCTGCCAACTTTTGCAGATTTTGCAGGCGCCACTATCGAGCCATCCTTCACGTATGATGGCGTTTCCCTAAAAGCTGTCTTTACCGGAGAAGCAGAAAAATCGTCACGAGATTTTATTCTTGCGATGGGTAGTGGTCCAGGAGTCGCAACGACTGCGGGTATCGAGAGCGAGTATTATTTTCGCGACCGGGTACTGCGAGGTGCGCGCTATAAGTTATTTGTAGGTACAGACCGGCAACCAGAACAATTGATTGATCTATTGATGGATCCATCTGAATCCATCAACCAACTCACAAATAGCGAGCTAGCTAGTGTGGTCGGACAATTCATGAGTGAAATCGACAAGCAACCAAAAAAAGATCAAGACCCTAATTACCGAGTGATAAAAGACTACCCCTATTATAGGGCAGTCTCTAATGCAACCTTAGCGAATCCAAAACAGAGTCAAATACACAAAGTAGGGTACTCAAATTCCATCTCTAAATAAAGTGACTAGGCCAATTTTTTGCTGACCAGTCTGCGAATATAGCTAGACTTCTTTTGTTCTATATTTATACGTGTATACTTAGATTTTATCCTTCTTTATTGCTTTGGGTGACATCAATGCGCCCTTAGCCTTTATCCCCTTAATTATATAATATGCGCTTTCCTGGTATCTCATTCGTATTTCACTTCTCACTTATTGTAGGTGGGGCATCACTAGCTGTTGCGGCGATCAATCTCCCAGCTATTTTTGGAGATCATATGGTGCTCCAAAGAGAGCAGTTTAATCCAGTTTGGGGACATGCAGATGCGGGCGAAAAAATTACTGTACGTATCAATGGGCAGCGAGCTACAACTTACGCTGGAGTCGATGGCTATTGGAAGTTAAAACTTAAACCGATGCCAGCGGGTGGACCATACGTTATGGAGGTCTCCGGTTCCTCAACCCTACAGTATGAGGACGTAATGGTCGGTGAAGTATGGTTATGCTCCGGGCAGTCGAATATGCAGTGGTCTTTGAATCAGTCTGATGGCGGTGACATGGAAGCATTATCTACATCGAACGATCAGCTGCGTATGATCTCGATACCACACGTAGGCTCACAACAAAAACAGTTAGATTTTAGAGGCCAGTGGGAATGTAGTAACAAGTTTGTAGCTGGCTCTTTTTCTGCGGTTGGTTATTATTTTGGGAGGCGTCTACAGGATGTTTTAGGAGTAACAATTGGGCTAATAGATAATTCTTGGGGTGGTTCATCCGCAGAGGCTTGGGTCCCGCGTGATGTACTAGATGCTTATCCGCGTTACAAAGATCGATTAGACGAGTTGGATGAAAAAGCAGCAACATATACAGACGAGATGCATGCTGAAATTACTGCACGACATGAAGCATGGAAGGCAAATGGACGTGTTGGTAAGGCCCCACCTTGGCCAAATGACTATCGTTTTGGTCAGCATCGTCCTGCTAATTTATATAATGGTGTGCTTTATCCAATAATAGGCTATGGTATGCGTGGAGTTATTTGGTACCAAGGTGAGGCTAATGTATCACGAGCAGAAAATTATGCACACCTATTTCCCTTAATGATTTCGACTTGGCGTGACCATTGGAAGCAAGGTGATTTTTCATTTTATTGGTCGCAGTTAGCAGACTTTACTAATGAGCAAGAATTGCCGCAGCAAAATAGTTGGTGGGCAAGTCTACGCGCCGCGCAGACACAAACATTAGATCTTCCAAACACGGGGCAAGCTGTGATCATCGATGTCGGTGAAGGGCGCGACATTCATCCGCGTAACAAACGTACAGTAGCCGACCGACTTGCTCGACATGCACTAGCAAAAGATTATGGTTTTGATCTAGCTTGTGAAAGTCCACGCTTTGCCGAAGTCACGATGCGTGGTAGTGAAGCAGTATTACGTTTTAATCATGTCAGCACAGGTGGTTTATACGCCTTCGACGTGCCTGAGGTAATCGGTTTCGCAATTGCAGGAGCGGATGGTCAATTTCATTGGGCGCAGGCAAAAATAATGGGTAAGGATAAGGTCGTGGTCTCTCATCCTGATATAGATGATCCAGTTGCAGTTCGTTACGGTTGGGCGGAAAATCCAGTTGTGAATCTATTCGATCGTAATGGGCTGCCGGTGACGCCTTTCCATGTCGATTTATAGCGTATTAAAGGTGTAGGTTAGGCATTTCAATAAGTATTAGAACGATCTAAATTCTAATAACTTGCATGTTTCTTGAGTGGAGTACGAATATATCATATTTTTTGAGTAACACTTTAGTTTTTGTATACTCTTATAATGTATTATCTGATACCACTTTTAATCTTCTGTATCATGCTAGCCTTATTAACTAAGCAGGTGTTTCGTTCTTTCTTAATACTGTATTTGTGCTTAATTTGCTTGAGTCCTTCGTTGTTGAACGCTCAGCCAAGCATCAATGATGATGCGTCGATTCGTTGGCCTGATATGCACTATCAAGCGAAACCAGATGGTTCACTAATGTATTTGGTGACCGAATCGGGTCTGCTGATTGAAAATAGTTTACTCTTTATTGAAGATTCTTACGGCTCGCAACAAGCGAACTTATTGCCTTGGGAAATGCGGCAGCAAAAGAGCAGCAAAGCGTTGTGTTTTTCTGAGCCTGTTCGTCTTGGTGCATTTGAAGGTCATTATCGCTCTGCTGTAACGCTCGCTGGAGAGCGTAATTTGGATTTTGAGATAGATTTTAATGTACCCAATCACCGAATACTGCGACAAACTTTACAATTACCGCATAAGGAATTCATTGAAAAAAATTTTCTCATCGATGGAAAGAAATATAAGTTTAGTAAGCCGAAACAAAATCAGCGGCGTGAAGTTCTTGTTTCGCGTCGTCCTTTTAAAAGTTTTAAGGTAAATAGTTCGTTAAATAATGGCTTTGAAATTGTACCAAAAATTTCTACTGCACTCGAGATAGAAGTGCTAACTTCGCTTGATTGGAAACAACATAGGTCTTATTGGATCAATTTGTTTTGCAAGAATGGTAATCGTATTCATTACACCATGCGTCTTCCTAAGGAAATCAATGATGGTGTAGCGAATACTACGTTAGATAAGCACAATCGATTACGTAATGGGAGCTTTGAACTCGGCCGCGAAGAGTGGGGTGTGATTTTCAATAAACGTGATATAAGTTCGACTTGGTCACTTGTCGATGGAGAGTCTACCGATGGCGCGCACGCTCTTTGTGTTAAAATAACACCGCAGGTTGCCGCTTACGAAACCCACTATAAAACAGCGACAATCGCTTCGGATTATTTTGAGGCGAAGCCGCTAGAGCGTTTAACAATTTCTGCGGATTTAAAAGCGGCACGCAAAGGGCAAAAAATTAAGATGCAACTTCGTTATGTTCCGACAGCGCTTGTGCCGAATCGTGGTAGTAATTTAATTCAAAAGGTCGTTACTTTGAGCGATGATTGGAAACGCTATTCATTTGAGGCACACCTGCCTCTTGCAGCTAACAACGCGTATGCAGTGGCGTTTGAAATTGTAGGGACTACAGGTAGCGCTACAGTTTTTTTAGATGCAGTAGCAGTGCGCGCAAATGGTATTGCCGATTACCTGTCGCAAAAGCCAGTCGAGTCTCACAGCGACACGCTTCGCTATCATAGATTGTATGAACCAGGTGAGCCTTTTGATGTGCAGACTTTTTTGCGTAATGAGCAGCAAGAAAAAATATTTCAAGCTGTGCGCCTGACGATTCGAAATGCCGCTGGCAGCGTCTTACATAGGCAATTAAGGGAATCCATACCAGTAGCAGCTAAGAGTAATTATGAAATAAATTGGGAATTACCCAATTTCTATAAACAAGGTATGTATCGCATTGGAATAGAGGTAGGAGCCTCTATTGATTCCTTGCGTTATTCGCATGGGCTTTCATTGGCAGTTCTACGCGAGCGAGATGTGAATGCTGTAAATCCAAATAATCGCTTTGGAGTTAATATTACTGATTTACGGGAATTTTGGGCACTCGAGCGCATTGGCATCGGTTGGTCGCGGTTCACCTTTGACTGCGGCTTGGGGCAGTTAATGCGTCAACGTGGAGTTTGGGACCATGTGCACGCAAATAAGCTGGATGCTTTGCTCGACTATCAAGCTAGTTTTGGAGTGACTCCACTAGCGGTACTTGGCCCAGGTATGCCAAAATGGGCCTCAAGGGCTCCTCATGGATCTTCCGCATCACGCGCTTATACGTACAAGGATGATGCGGACTCGTACTTTGAAGATTACCTCACGCGATTACTCGATATGGCGGATGGTAGGATATATGCCATCGAAACTTGGAATGAGCCTGATATACCACTTTTTTACCGTGGAACGATTGAAGAAATGGCTGCTTTTACAGCGCGCGCTTATGATATAATTAAGGCGCATTCTCCCCAGATAGAAGTAGTCGGTTTAGGACTAGCGACGCCAGCGGAAACACACAATAGATTTCTAAAAAGACTGCTTAAAAAAAGTGGTCTGGATCCCTACGATGCAATTTCTTATCATCCATACACAGAGGGAAGGCGTCATCCTGCACGTGGGGATTTCCGTGAAGTAGTACAAAGTATTAGAGATGTGATTTCTGAATTCGGGGAGGTTCCCTCATTGTGGGCGACTGAGTTTGGATATTTTGGTTACGCACATGATGCGAAGCCTTTTGTGCCATTTAAGAATCCTTTTGTAGCGCGTGAAATTCTTGATGAGACAGAAAGTGCTGCTGCCTACATTCAAGCAATTTGCACCGCGTTTGCCAACGGAGTCGATAAGACTTTTTACTTTACCTTACTCGAAGGCAACTTACTAGACCGTTGGTTGCAGGGTTGGGTAGGTCCAGGTGGGAGGTCTGTAGAGGCAGGATTTATTGCAGCTGCAACTGCTTGTGACTTGATTCAAGACGTTGATTGTTTGGGTCAGGAACAAATACGAAAAAACTTGTGGCAGACGCGCTTCTTAAGTGACTCAAAACAATTCGTCGTGGTTTGGTGTGAGGGTGCAGAGCAATCAATCAATCTTCGTGACCTAGGCGAAATTAATGGATACGATGTTTTTGGAAATCCTATACATTTTAAGGCTACTAATCAATCAGTTGTACTGCCACTTAGTATGACACCTATATATTTAAATGTAGCGGATTTACGCGAATTTCTATAATGCTAAAATACTCATATGAATATAATTACTAAATACCTGTGTCTTCATCTTTGTGCATTATGTATAGCTGCATCTAGTCTTTCTGCAGCGAATAATAAACCAAATGTAATTTTAATTGTTTGCGATGATTTAAATACTGACATCGAGGGTTATGGCGGTCACCCACAAGCAAAAACTCCAAATTTGCGTCGCTTCATGGATAGTGCGACGACTTTCCAAAGCGCTCATTGCACGATACCGATTTGTGCGCCATCTCGATCCAGTTTCTTAACTGGAGTTTATCCGCATAGATCTGCTAATTTCGCTTTTGATAAATGGTTTGAGAATGAATTGCTCCAAAATACTCATACCATTTTTAGCCATTTTAAGGCCAATGGATATCATGTACTCGGATCTGGTAAGTTGCTTCATCATAATAATCGCCGTGAATGGAGCGAGTTTAAGCACGATTCCGATTACGGACCATACGCTTTAGATGGTAAAAATAAAGTACCTCACCCAGCAGTTCCAGAGCCTATGCGAAGCGATTTTGGTTGGGTAGATGGCTCTTTCGGTCCTTTAGTCGCAATTGAGGGTGTTGATTACGGAGAAGGTAAAAACTACCGCTGGGCTACCGGAAACTGGCAAGTTAGCCGAGATATTCATTTTGATGAAGACGGCAAGCGCATCGATCCAACTGCGGATGAGCAGAATGGACAATGGGCGATACAGCGTCTTCATCAGCTTGCAGAGGACCCAACGGATCAACCATTTTTAATGGCAGTTGGTTTTTTACGCCCGCACACACCATTAATAGTCGATCAGAGATTCTTTAATTTATATCCTCGAGATTCATTACTACTACCAAAGATTTTAGAAAATGATGCGGAGGATACTTTTTTGATTGAGTCTCGTGGAGGTAATGATCGCGGACGTAAAATTTATGAAAGTTTGCTCGCCTGTTATCCAAGCCGTGAGGAAGCTCTTAAGAGGTGGGTGCAGGCCTACTTGGCATGTGTAAGTTCGGTTGATGAATTGATTGGCGCAATTGTCGATGTGGTCGATCAATCAGAGCTTAAGAATGATACCATCATTGTAGTGACCAGTGATCATGGTTGGGGTAACGGCGAAAAAGATTATGTTTATAAGAATGCACTGTGGGACGAAAGTACCCGAGTGCCTCTAATTATACGTGCGCCTGGGGTTTCTACTGCAGGAGGAGAAAGCCAGCGTCCGGTCTCTTTGATCGATCTATTTCCAACTTTAGTCGATCTTTGTGGCCTGCCAACCGATACGCGACGTAATGCCAAGGGTGCAGGAATGGATGGTTTTAGTTTAAAGCCTTTTTTACTAGACCCAGACTCTAAAAATTGGTCTGGGCCGGATGCAGCTTTAACTGCGATTAATAAATGGGGTGACCCAGATCCAGTAGGGCAGAGTTACGCATTGCGCAGTCAGCAATGGCGTTACATTCGTTATCACAATGGAGATGAAGAATTGTATGACTGCTTAAAGGATCCTTACGAATGGCACAACTTGGCTGTAAGGGATGAATCCGCTCCGATTCTAGAGAAATTCCGCAATCGACTGGAAGCCCGTATTAATCTATAGTCGATATTTAATTACTATGAAACAGGTTAAAAACTTTATCGCAAATACATGGTGTGGCAGTGAGTCCTCTATCGATGTTCATAATCCCTCCACTGGCGAGGTCATTGCCTGCGTAGCCGCTGCTACCGAGGTAGACGTGACGCATGCTCTTGAGAGCGCGGAGAGCGCGGCTAAAGTTTATAGTGAATATTCTATTAATCAGCGCAAAGCATTGATAGATGCATTGATGGCACAGCTAAAGCTTCACGAATTGCAGATCACAGATTTGCTGGTTCAAGAAACCGGTAAGACTCGTGAAGTAGCTAGCTATGATTTTAACATGTTAGTGGATTGTCTTGGATACTATATTGAGGAGGTAAAGCGTCATTATGGAGAAACCATCCCAGATTACGATGGCGGCCATTTGAATTTCCTTTCCTACCAGCCGATTGGAGTTGTTGCTGGCGTACTGACTTGGAATTTCCCGCTTTTGAATCTCGGTTATAAGCTTGGGCCAGCCTTAGCTAGTGGTTGCGCCAGCGTTATGAAAATTAGTGATCGTACACCGCTTGCCTCGATGCGTGTGGCTGAGATAATTGAGTCGGTTGGCTTTCCTGCTGGTACAGTCAATTTCCTTTGTGGTCGTGGACGCGAAGTCATTCCCGCATTAGCGAAGAGTTCTGTACCGCGTTTATTGACAATGATCGGTTCGACGCATGCCGGGAAGAAAATGATTGAGGCATCACCAACTACAGTGAAGCGCTTTTCCTTAGAACTTGGTGGTGATGCACCTGTTTTGGTTTTTAAAGATGCGGATCTTGATGCAGCAGTCACTGATATTGTTGGCCTAAAATTAGCCAATGCAGGCCAAATCTGTGTGGCTCCCAATCGAGTTTTTGTGCAGGAGGCTATTTATGATACTTTTATAGAGAAGGCGAAAGATTTAATGCAGAGTTACCGCTTACTCGGAGAGGCTGGTGACGGACCTGAGCTGAGCCCCTTGTGTACAGAAGCAAGCTTGCAACAGATGCTTGAATTTTGTGACTCAAGAATGCACGGTGGTACTATTGTTACTGGTGGCAAACGCGCAGATTGCTCAGGCTACTTTCTGGAGCCTACTTTAATTAAAGATGTTGATCGTGACGCTAAGCTCACCTGTGAAGAGATTTTTGGTCCTATTATGCCAGTTATGCCATTTAATGAAGATGAGGATATCTTTGCTGCAGCTAACGACACGGTCTATGGGTTATCGGCTTATGTATATACTCAAAGTCTGAGCTGTGCATTAGAAGCAGAGAAACGTCTGGAATTTGGCAATATTTTAATTAATGAGGCCTATTATTCTCTGCAATTACCTCACGGAGGATTAAAGCAAAGCGGATTTGGTAAGGATGTAAGTCGCCTCGCTTTAGATGACTATTACGATATTAAGCGTATTTCAATTAAACGATAAGTACATGGAAATTTCTGATATACAATGTTACGCACTCCGCGCTGATATAAGTCGTTCGATAGGATTTTCTCAGAGCTACTACTCGTCAAAGAATAACTGTCTGGTTAAAATCACTTGCACCGATGGCACCGTAGGCTGGGGAGAATGCTATGGCCCAAATATCGCAATTTCTGCAGCCATTGAATATCATTTTAAGCCGCTCTTAATTGGTAAAAACCCACTGCAAAATGAGTACTTGTGGAATTATATGTGGAGAGCCTACCTCGACTTTAATCGTCAGGGTATTTTCATGGCCGCTATATCTGGTCTAGACATAGCATTTTGGGATATTAAAGGCAAAGCCTTGCAAGTGCCTATTCGAACTTTACTGGGTGGATCCAATGATCCTATTGCGTGTTATGCGACGGGTATGTATTTTCGCAATGATAAGTCAGAAGCTCAGATGCTTCAAGAGTTACTAGATGAAGCAGCTAGCTACCTGTCTATCGGTTATACTTTCTTGAAAGTAAAGATTGGTAAAAATCTTGATTTTGATCGTGATTTACTCTCGCAATTTCGTAGCCGTTTCCCAAATACCAAACTTGCAGCAGACTCCAATCACGCCTACAATTTCAAGGAAGCTATGAATATAGCTCGTCTTTTAGAGACGCTTAATTATGTTTGGTTTGAGGAGCCATTAGCTCCTGATAGTTATGCTGATATGGCTAAGCTAAGGGAGTCAACTACAGTAGCAATTGCTGCAGGAGAGTGTGAGCAAACTCGCTTTGGATTTGATCGTTTAGCGCGCGCAGGAAGTTTAGATATTTTTCAGCCAGATATCGCGTATTGTGGTGGATTGACTGAGTTTCAGAAGATCGCAGCTATCGCCTCTGCTACGCATGTTGATGTGGTGCCGCATTGTTGGGGTTTAAAGCTTAACCAAGCAGTAGCTGCCTCAGCTATCTCTATGCTGCCAGAAAACCCTGGACGCTTAGAGCGTCGCCCAATTTTTCTTGAAATGGATCAGACCGAGCACCCTGTACGTGATTCTATATTTTTAGATGCGCATACTGTCGTTGATGGTGTTTTGCATTTTAACGACCTGACGGGACTTGGCGTAACTGTCGATGAAACTGAATTGATTAAGTACGCGCTGCACATTGATACGTCGATGATAGATGAGTGTGCTAGCTTAGAAACATGAAGAACCTTTTCACCAATCAAATGCGCGGACAGCTCTCTACTTCACGAGCTATTGCTACTGTCACTATTGATAAAGTCGAGGACGCACAACCCCTTGCTGAGGCGCTACTTTCAGGTGGTGTGCACGTAGTTGAAGTCACTCTTCGTACGCCGCTTGCACTAGATGCAATTCGTAGTATCACTGAAAACTTCCCCGAACTTCTGGTTATGGCTGGTACGGTCATTACACCAAAGCAAGTCAATCAGGTGCAAGATGCCGGTGCTGTATGTGCAGTTGCGCCAGGAATGAATCGCCGTGTCATCGAAGCGGCATTGTCGGCAGGTCTACCTTTTGCTCCAGGCATCACTACGCCAAGCGAAATTGAAGCAGCACTGGAGTATGACTGTGACCTGCTTAAATTTTACCCTGCTGAATCAATGGGTGGCATACGTTATTTAAAAAACATGCAAGCTCCCTACGCTCACTTAGGCTTAAAATTTATTCCACTTGGTGGTCTCAATAGAAAAAATGCAGGCGAATATTTAAAGGAAGACTGTGTCATCGCAGTTGGTGGTTCATGGATAGCGAATGCTGATGCGATACGCTCTGGTGATTGGAATGGGATTGAGCAAAGAGCTGCAGCACTAATGAAAATTTAAACAGAGTAAGCATGAATAAAATCGTAACATTTGGAGAAGTCATGGTGCGCATGTCGCCACGGGGAAACTATCGTTTGGAACAGGTATGTCCTGGTGAGATGGATGTAACTTTTGGCGGCGCTGAAAGTAGTGTTGCTGCTTCAGTCAGTATGCTTGGTGGCTCTGCACGCTTTGTATCTGCGCTGCCAAAACACTCGCTTACTGAAGCTTTTTTACGCCAGATGCGTGGATTTAAAGTGGATGTAGATTCGGTGTTAAGCCGTGAAGAAGGGCGTTTTGGAATTTACTACGTAGAGACTGGCGCCAACCAGCGACCCAGTCGTGTCATTTATGACCGTGAGTATAGTGCCGTATCTATCTGCCCGGGTGATGCTTATGATTGGGACACTGTTCTAGCAGATGCACAATGGTTACATATTTCCGGAATCACTTTGGCGATTTCTGAAACTGCTGCACAAGCAGCCCTATTAGCTGCAAAAAAAGCTCAAGCAGATGGAGTGACCGTTTCCTGCGATCTGAACTTTCGCAAAAATCTGTGGCGCTGGCGTAGTGGTGCAGATGCTCGCAGTCTAGCTCGTGAGATCATGCCTGAATTTCTCAAACATGTGAACTTAGTGATTGGTAATGAGGAAGATGCTGCAGATGTCTTAGACATCCATGCTGGTGAGAGTGATGTACTCCATGGCAGCTTGCAGATCGATCGCTATCCTGAAGTGGCTGCACAAATTTCTGAGCGCTTTGCAAATGTTCACAGTGTTGCAATCACTTTGCGTGAGAGTATCTCGGCCACACATAATAATTGGGGTGCGATGCTTTATAGTTCGCAGAGCGGCGGCGCAGTATTTGCGCCAATGGATGGTAAACAATACCAACCTTATGAAATTCGTAACATAGTAGACCGTGTAGGATGTGGGGATTCTTTTGCAGCTGGATTGATCTATGCGATCAGTTGTGGTGATTTTCCTGAGCCTCAAGAGCAACTAAATTTTGCTGTGGCGGCTTCTTGCTTAGCGCACTCAGTTAAAGGCGATTTCAACTACAATTCACGCCCTGAAGTTGAAGCACTCCTGCATGGTAATGTCTCTGGGCGCGTTCAACGCTAATTCTATAGCATGTGGACTCATAGTATACCTATCCTCTCGCTTTTAGCGCTATCCTTATCAGCAGTATCAGCGGCTAATTACTACGTCGATGCGACTCATGGATCGGATCAAGCCGATGGCTTTAGTGAATCAACACCATGGCAGAGCCTAAAGCGTTTAAATAAGGTACGCTTTGCGCCTGGAGACGTTATCCATTTACGTGCGGGAGAAGTTTTTAAAGGACAATTTCGAGCCAAGGACTCAGGTAGCACTGATGAGCTTATTCAATTAGTCAGTTATGGGAAGGGCCCAAAGCCGCAGATCGCTGGACAGGGCTTGGTTCAGAGTGCAGTACTACTAGAAAATGTCTCCCATTGGTTGATTGAGGGTATAGAAATAACTAATATGGGTGTCGAGCCTCAGGCAGGTCGACGCGGATTATTGTTTAAGGTAAATGGCGGTGGCGTGTATCGTAATGTTACTTTTCGGGACTTGACCGTGCGTGATGTCAACGGATCTGTATCCAAGAAAAAGGGTGGGGGTACTGGTATTCGCTGGGAAGTAGATAGTCGTAAAGAGCCTACCCGTATTGATGATTTACTAATAGAAAATTGTCATCTGATTCGTTGCGACCGTGATGGTATCAAGGGCATGATGAGCCCATGGGATGATCTTTCCAACTTAAGTACCAATATAGTCATCCGCGGGAACTTACTTGAAGACATAGGCGGCGATGGTATTGTACCGATTGGTACAGATGGAGCACTGATTGAATTCAATCGTTTGTATGGCATGCGCCAGCGTATTGATAATTTAAATACTAAAGAGGTGACTCAGTACGCAGGTCCTAGTGTCGGGATTTGGCCATGGAGTTGTAAAAATACTCATGTTCGATTTAACGAGGTATGGAACTATGCTGGTACTTTTGATGGGCAGGGATTAGATTCTGATTTTAATTGTGATGGTACATTATTTGAATATAACCTAAGTGCAAGAAATGCGGGTGGCTTCTTTTTGATCTGTAACTGGTCCAAGCATCAAGATTCTGGCCAATCGATCGGGAATTCAAATACCACGATTCGGCATAATGTAAGCTTTAACGATCACCTGCGCGGATTTGTGATTAATGGTCCTGTTGAAAATGTGAGCATTCATGGCAACGTAATCTACAATACTATCGAGGGGCAGCTACAGCTTTTAGTTGATACTCCATGGGAGGCAGGACGTTTTGCAAAGTCAGTTGTGGTGAGTGATAATTTATTTTATACCACTGGTGTAGCCCAGATCTACCAAGCTACATGGGATGGAAGTGGTATGGGGTTGTGGAAAGCGCAGAAGTCTATCAATCGAAAAACTTATTTATTCAGCGGTAACAGTTACACACGTGTTGAGGGCTATAACGGCATGAAGCATCAAGAAAGTAAGCAGCAACAATTGAGCGCAAAGGAGACTCTTGGATCTTTAATTGGTCGTTTCGATTCAATTTCTAATGTTCGTGATAATTTTGACCGTATGCACGATTTTCTCACTCAGTCGCGTTACTGGTCACTCTTAAAAGCAGCGCTTTAAGCCGTGAATTACGAAAAAAAACCAATTCCTAAGCAAGGGGGACTCTTTTATGGTGCGGATTACAATCCGGATCAATGGCAACACGCTCCAGAGGTACTTGAGCGAGATATCGAACTGATGAAAGAGGCGGGCGTTACTTCTGCTTCTATTGGGATCTTTGCATGGACGGCGCTGGAGCCCAAAGAAGGTAATTATGAATTTGCATGGCTTGATGCAGTAATGGATCGCTTCACAAAAGAGGGTATGTATGTATTTTTGGCCACTCCAAGCGGTAGTAAACCGATGTGGTTATCTGAAAAATATGCTGAGGTTCGCCGCGTGAATAATGACGGCATACGCGATGCCTCGGGTTGGCGTCATAATCATTGCTTGAGTTCGCCAATCTACCGTGAAAAAACGCGCGCTATAAACTCTCAACTAGCGCAGCGCTACAAAGACCATTCTGCGCTGGCACTTTGGCATGTTGGCAATGAGTACAGCGGCGATTGCCACTGCGAATTATGCCGATCTGCCTTTCAGGATTGGCTTAAAAAAAGGTACAAAACTTTGGATGCGCTCAACACCGCTTGGTGGTCGAGCTTTTGGAATCATACCTTTACTGATTGGGGGCAAATTCAGACTGTAGATCCAAGTATTGACGCGTTGCGACTTGATTGGATGCGCTTTGTTAATGATCAGCATGTGTCTTTCATGCTTAATGAGATGATACCGCTGCGTGAATTCACTCCCGATGTGCCGTGTATGACGAATTTTATGGGCACACATGAGGGCACTAATTATTGGCAGTGGGCAGAGCACGTGGATATCATTGCTAATGATCTCTATCCGCTACCAGCTGATAACGCTGATTCATGGCGATATTCTATACAATCAGATTTTATCCACAGCTTGATGCGCGGCATGAGTGGCGGTAAGCCATGGATGCTACTCGAGTGCTCGCCAAGTTCAGTTAACTGGGGTAAAATTAACAAATTAAAACGACCGAATGCACACCGGCAAGAGGTAATCCAAGCAGTAGCGAATGGCGCTAACACCATCCATTATTTTCAGTGGCGTAAGGGTCGTGGTGGTTTCGAGAAATTCCACGGTGCTGTAGTTGACCATGAGGGTAGTAACCAGTCACGAGTGTTCCAAGATTGTGCTACCATCGGTCGAGAATTAAATCAATTGAGCGTAGTGCATGATACTGATTGTCCGCAGGCTGAAGTTGCGATGCTATATGACTGGGAGAGTAGATGGGCACTAAATGCTTCACAGGGGCCAAAGGTACTTACCGGTGATGGCCCATTTAAGAGTGATTTGTACACCGAGCTCTGCTTTGACCACTATGAAGCACTTACATGTTGTGGGATCACTGTAGATCAAGTGTCTACTAAATCCGACTTTAGTACATACAAGGTACTTATTTTGCCTGCACTGTATTTACTGACTCAAGAGCTGGCGGATCGTATATGCCAGTTTACGCAGAGCGGCGGTCAAGTGGTGGCGACTTGTTTGACCGGCTACGTCGATCTGACGAATTGTTGCTGGCTAGGAGGCTTCCCAGGAGCAGGTCTTGCGGAGCTCTTCGGTGTTTGGAATGAAGAACTTGATAATATTCACGATGAAGAGCGCGTAAGAGTAATGGGTCAGTTTAGTGGATTTGCGCGTAATGTAGTTGAGCGCGTTCATTTACGAGGCGCCAAATCAATTGCACAAGCAGGATCTGAGTTTTATGCAGGTCACCCATTGATCACTGAACACAGGTGCGAAGCAGGTCATGCATTTTATTTAGCCGCTTGCTTTGATTGCGCTGTGCTCGTCGACTTCTATCAAAGCTTAGCCATACGCTTCGATCTTAGCCGCACTATTGATGCTGATCTGCCTGCAGGTGTCGTCTTTCGCAGGCGAGAATTTGCCGACGAGAAATATGGATTTTTGTTTAACTATACTCAAGAAACTCACCGCATAGATCTTAAAGAGCATAGTTTCTTAGACTTCGCAACTGAGTCTAATTGCACTGGAAAACTTGAACTCAAGCCCTACGAGACACGAGTGCTAAAAATACAATAAGTAGCTTCAAATGATTGTTCATCATATGAATCAAGCTTAATAATTATTGAATAAATTCTTGTTGCTGGCGACCGACTTCATTTAGTCGGTATTTTTGTAATTCCTTTTTAGTATCTCTTAGCTCCTTACGGATGGTCTCAAGCAGATCGTTTTCATGAGTTACGTCTTCTTTAGTACTCTCATTAATACTCATTTGCTGTAGCTCTTGATATAGTAAAGTGTGTCTAGGAGCGATAGTAGAGAATTCAATTTCAGCGCTATCTGGCATATTGGTGCCGAATTTAATTACTTCTGCACTAACTGTGATACGACCGGGAGTGACCCCTGAGCGAACAAGTGCAACTGCTTCGCCCCAGAGTAATTTTTGCGGGTTCATACCAGTATCTTCACCTTCAATTAGTTCGCCTGCACCGCTAACTTTGAAACGAATAGTTTCGTCGCTCAACCTCTTTACTGCTCCACCAGCATCCACTAGGTAAGCGACGACTGATGTAATATCGCTTCCATCTGCTATAGGCTGAACACAGCTGTCATCAACCTTGAGTACGAGTCGACGTTTACGACCTACTGGCCAACGTTTATGCTCGGCGACTACTTCTCCATCGATCATTCCCTCTGCTTTAATTAGTGCTCCCTGCACGAATTCCTGATCAATTTTACCATAGCTTTTTTTGTTTTTGTTACGTGCATCAACGTAGCGATAGACATCTTTAAAGACTACAGGAACTCGAGGAACAGGGCTATGCATGTGAGTAGCTGCCTGAGTGCCGATTTGCTTCCCATACATACTAAGCTGTACCGATTCACAATTAGTGAAGATCGTGACATCCTTGGGTGAAAATGGTGTCATCAAGTGAGCTATATAAACAAAGGGTTCAGCTTTTACAAGCGGCACAGTTTCTAATCCGCTCGTAGGCAGTAAGCTTTTAAAAAAATAATAAGATAATTTTGGTTGCCTGTAGGCATCCATAATGCCTCCCCAAAAAGGATCTGGATGATAGCCACGCTGATGATCAAAGGGATGCCAGAGTGTTCCACCTATGAGTGAGTCGCCTGCTTTATAAACCATCGTCATCGAAGGCCATTGTTTATCGATACCATCGTCGCTCCACTCTTCGATGAAGTAGTGCATCGCTTGGCGTAGTTGGGCAGTCTCACCCCATTGTTTGGCGACTCGGCTAACCGAGTTGTGGTCGACCCAGTTGTCGACAAAGTCGCCCCATTCTCGCTTAAAGATATTCTTTTGCGGATGGGCTATAACTTGATCGTTAGCATAGAGCACGTCATAGTAGGCTTGCGATTGATTGCGATGTGTACGGGCATCTGTTGCTGTATAAAAGCCGGGGTAGGGATATTCTTCACTAGCAGCTTTACTGCCACTAATTGCAAAAGTATCGGGGAAGTGCGTTTCGTTTGGAACAATCTCCCATAGTAGTGTGCTGGGACGGTTTCTCTCAAGACGTACGATAGAACGAACATCTGCAATCATACGTTCCATGAAGATTGGCTTCTCATTCCAAAACTGCCAGCCAGGTATAGTAGTTACTACAAATAAACCAAGCTCATCGCAGGCATCCATAAATGCTGGATCTTGCACATAATGCGCGGAGCGAATAACACGCATTCCAGTTTGGCGTAGTTTTAGTGCATCTCTATAATGTAAATTATTCGGTAATGCATGACCGATGTGGGCAAAGTCTTGATGGCGATTAGCGCCCATTATTTTTTCAGGATAGCGCTTTCCATTTAGGAAAAATCCTTCAGTTCCGCGCATTTCAATTGCGCGTATTCCGATGCGCTTTCGCATTGAATCGACTGGCTCTAACGATGCTGTTTTTATATTAACAAATAGATCATACAGGTGAGGACTGTCAGGGCTCCAAAGCAGCGGATTATTAACCATCATTTCTAGTGCGACTGCTTTCGATCCTTGCTCAGGAAGTGCGACTTGTGTTTTTACTTGAGATGCCAAATTCCCATTCTTGTCTTTGAGCGATAAAGAAATATTCACGGTTTTTGCCTGGTCTTCGTTCGCAATATCTAGTTCTACATGCACACGCGAAGAAGCTTCAGATAGGTCCTCGTAATGTACAAATATACCCCCACCAGCGACTTTATCAACTGCCAGAGGATGCGTGATAAAAGTTTTATTGTGAGTGATCAGCCAAGCATCCCTGTAAATGCCACCAAAATAGGTAAAATCGAGTGTTTCTTGCGCTTTGCCTGGTGGAAAATCTGGGTCATTACTATTGTCTGCTCGTACAGCAATCACATTAGATGAATTGTAGTTAAGATGCTCACTTAGGTCTATATGGATGGGGAAGTAGCTACCAAAATTTTCTTTAAGCAGTACGCCGTTTAGCCAGATCTTTGACTTCCCCATGATTCCTTCAAAATGAAGCATCACTTTGCGTCCCCTAAGAGCAGAATCGACTTTAAAGGTCTTGCGATACCAAGATGGACCCTGGTAGTTGACTCCACCGCTAGCGTTTAGTGGCAGTAGTTCCATGCCGTTGGGTAAATTGACGATAGTCCAGTCCTGGTCGTCAAAATCGACTGCTTCTGCATTGGTGACATCGCGTTTGATGAAGCGCCAGCCAATATTAAAATTGACGGCTTCACGCACTGTGGTGTCCGTCTGATAAAAGCCAGCTGTAGAGTATTCTGGGGAGTAAGCCTCAGTTGAATCGGCATGCGAAAGACAGAAAAGAGTACCCAAGATAATAGTGAGTGAACGAATAGATTTAGCCATGATAGAAAATTGTATTAATTGCGAATTCCGTTCGAATCTTGTATAGTATTGAGTTGTTTACGCAGTGATTTGGCGACTTGTGGATGCTCGGCAATTACATTGTTTACTTCGGCGATATCCGCGCTCAAGTCGTAGAGTTCTGCAGGGCCAGGATTTGGGCGATACTTGCTCGCGTGAAACTCAATATATTTCCATTTGTCTTTGCGAATTGCTACTGCATTTACAGCCTCTTCAAGCATATAAGGCAGACCTTGATCTGTCCTTCCAAAAAATGCGTCGATAGTATCACGGCTGTCTAAAGCAGCATCTTTCGGAAGATCAAGGTCTAAGAATGTTGCGAAGGAGTGTACGAAGTCGATTTGATTGACCAGTGCATTTGTGCTACCAGGGACAATTATGCTTGGCCAACTGATAATAAGTGGTACCCGTGTACCGCCTTCATAGATTTGATATTTGCCACCACGAAACGGTCCAGCCGCATAGTGGCCTTGGTCATTGTCGGCTTTCGATGTCTTTACTGTACTGCCGTCGACATAACCGTCATCATAGGTCGGTCCGTTGTCACTGGAGAAAATTACGATAGTATTTTCTAGTATATCACTCGTTTTTAGTGCGGCAATAATTTGTCCGACACACCAGTCAAACTGTACCATCGCGTCACCGCGGTAACCAAGCTTAGTCTTCCCCTGAAAGCGTGGATGTGGAGCGCGTGGTACATGGATATCTTGCGAAGAGAAAAAGAGAAAGAAGGGGGCATTCTTGTTGATACGAATATAGTCCCTAGCCTTATCAACAAATACATCAGCCATGGTTTCGTCATCCCAAAGGGCTGCTTTGCCTCCCGACATGAAGCCGATGCGCCCTATACCATTGATAACGCTGTTATTGTGACCATGGCTGCTTTGGTAGTAGGTCATCGCTTGGCGATTTTCTCGCCCATTTGGGTAGGAGCTACTGCCAGGTCGGTTGACTTCTTCTGGGCTAAAGCCGACGAAAATAGGGTCATTAGGGTCATGATTGACAACCGTATAATTTTCTAGGTACACACAAGGCACGCGGTCATTGGTAGAGGGGAGTAAAAAGCTATAGTCAAAGCCAATTTCTAAAGGTCCTGGCTTTACTAAACCATTCCAATCGGCAGGAGCATCTCTACTTCCTAGACCTAAGTGCCACTTACCGATTACAGCTGTTAGGTAACCAGCTTCTTTAAATAAGTCTGCTAAAGTGTAGGTGTCTACAGGTATTGCGAGGGGCGCATTGGGAGCTAATATACGAACATTCGCGCGGAAGCTGTATATTCCTGTAAGCATTGAGAACCGCGAAGGGCTGCAAGTTGCTGCTGGGCAGTGGGCATCCGTAAAGCGTAGACCATTTGCCGCGAGAGCATCGATGTGCGGAGTCGGTATTTTTTCCGAGCCATAAACACCAACATCTCCGAAGCCAACGTCGTCGCCGTAGATGATGACCACATTGGGTTTTTCAGAAGCTGCAAATATCAACTGAGGTAGGCAGTTGCAGAGTATAAACATAATAATGACCAATTGATTTCGCATAATGGTATTAAAGTGTTGGCATTACTTTTTATTTTTATTCGGACGCCCTCGTCCAAAGGTAAAGTGTTCACTTGGAATATGTGCAGCCTCTAAGAGCTCTCGTAGATGCACGAGCTTTTCTAGGTTATCGCCAGCTAGGTCGTTTTCCTGCCCAAGGTCCTCCTTTAAATTATAGAGCTCGGTTTTGTTTACATGAGGATCGTGCGCAGAGGTATTACTTTGCACAGCTACCCAGTCGCCCTCTCGCACAGCACGCCGTGTTGGCCAGTGAAGCTCGAAATACACGGATTTGTGCACGGTTTGCTGGTCGAGGTCGCCCTTTAAGAGTGGTAGGTAGCTGATGCCATCGGTCGCCACAGGCGTGACGACTTCAGCTATCTCACAGGCAGTCGCCATTAGGTCCCAATGCGTTGCGATGTGCTTGCTACGCCGACCCGCTTCTATGACAGTCGGCCAGTAAGCGATGAAGGGTACGCGCATACCACCCTCGTACATGTCGCGTTTGATTCCGCGCAAAGGACCACTATCATCGAAAAAATCTTGAATTACACCTCCAGATTTTGAGGCACCATTATCGCTTGTGAAAATAACCAAAGTATTCTCAGCAATGTCTAGATCATTGAGTAGATCTATTATTCCGCCTACGTCTTGATCCATCAAGCTAATCATGCCTGCTAGGCGTTTCTGCACGGATGGCCAATCTTCACCTAAATATTGAGTGTAATTCGGATCGGTTGCAGGAATTTGTATGTGTGAGTGTGGTATCGTATACGCAAGATAAAGAAAGAATGGCTGATCTTGATTAGTTTCTATGAAGGTGCGTGCCTCTTCGGTGAGCCGGTAATGACTGTAGCCTTCAGCAGTGCCCCGTGCGCCTAGGCTTACTTTTTCGTGATTTTTCCATAGCCACCCAGGGTAGTAAGAGTGTGCATGGCGCTGACAGTTATAGCCATAAAAATAGTCGAATCCTTGGTTGAGGGGATCGCCCTCGCTAAACGGATAGCCCAAGCCCCATTTTCCAATGCAGGCAGTCGCATATCCAGCGTCTTTGAGCTTCTCTGCGACAGTTATAGTATTATCAGGGATCGGAAGTTGGCCAGGTTCATTCGTTTCAGTTGCTTTGACTTCATAATTTCCACGAATGAATGTGTGACCGACATGCAAGCCAGTCATTAAGGCGCAGCGTGAGGGCGCACAAACTGCTGTGCCTGCGTAATAATCGGTAAGTAAAAGACCATCTTTCGCCATCTGGTCTATTCGCGGCGTTTTAATCTGCTGTTGTCCGTATACGCCCAGCTGACCGTAGCCAAGGTCATCAGCCATTATAAAGATTATATTTGGCTTTTTTCCAAATGACTGTGCCACTAGCGCAAACAGATTGATACACATTAATACACAGAGCAAAATACTATTTCGAGATACTATTTCTTTCCTCATGATCAAATGGAATCAGGAACTATTTTTGTGCTGCTGAAATTCGGGCCAACTAAGAACGCCATCACCATTACTATCCGCAGATGGGTGTTTCTCAAAATAACGATCCTTCCAGAATGTTGCTTTAGTCTGCTCCTGTTTAGCAGCTTTTTCTTTAAGTTTTTGGCTATCTTCCTGACTAGGAAAGTGCTCAAATATGGCATGTTTGTATTCAGCTTTAAGCGCAGTATATTTTGGTTGGAGTGCAAGATTGTACCATTCATTCGGATCATTATGATGATCATACAGCTCTTCATTACCATCATTATAAATGATGTAGCGGTAGCGCTCCGTGCGGTAAGCCCAATGTTGCATTGCAGGTACTTTATCATTGTTTGGCCCTGCAAAGCGCATGGTTAGAGCGCCCTTTGGTCCTTTCCATTGTCCTGCCTGTGGATTGCTAAGTAAGGGGCGCATGCTATAGCCATCAAGTGGTACTCCTAGGCTATTTTTGCGAGTATCACCCTTTAGCTCGCATAGGTCAACCAGTGTGGGGTACAGATCAATCAGTGAAACAGGCTGATTGCTTGAATAGCCATTTTTGCTAACACCTGGAGCCCTAATTATTAAGGGAATGCGCGTGCTGTCTTCCCATAAAGTATTTTTAAAGATATACCCCTTTTGCCCCATGTCCCATCCATGATCACTGGTCACGATAATGATTGTGTTTTCACTCAATCCATTTTGATCGACTGCATCGACCACGGTGCCAATGCAAGCATCTACTGCTGCTACGCAGGCTAGATAAGCCCGCAAGAATGCTTTTACTCCCACCTCAGCTTCGCCGTACGATTCTTCCAGAAGCTGATAATAGTAGTAGCCTTTATCGATACCTTTGCCATCGGACGGATCAGCACTTTTAAGATAGGTATCCGAGGCATCATCCATAAGTACCCCGTGGATCTCTAAATCTTTTTTTGGAAAGCGGTCAAAAAACTCCTGAGGTACGTGCAGTGGTGTATGTGGGCGCACAAAACCAATTGCCATAAAAAGTGGCTGTGAAGAGTTTGCTTTGCTGTGCTCCTTGAGTGTATCTGCAGCCCACTGCGCATTCATTTCATCGGGAGTACGATCGCGACTGTTTGAGTTGTTAAAATTCAGCAGTCGTTCTTTACCCCAATGATACTTCCACCCAGCGCCTTTTGGCTGATTCTTATAATCCATACGAAGTGGGCCAAAAGAACCATCTATAGCTCCGATGTCTGCAAAAGGGTGGGGAACCCATGGGTTAGCAGAGCGATCTTTGCCGCCCCTTGACCAGTAAGGCCCGTAATCGGTCTTTGCTTTATAAAAATCCCAATCAGATGGGCGATGGTGATGTTCATTTTTGCCGGTTCCAATCACCCGGTAACCATTCTCACGGAAAAACTCCATCATAGTTTTGGAATTTTTAAGAATTGGGTTTTCATACCATTTTGCCCAAAAAAGATTATTTGAAGTGTGTGGGTAAATGCCGGTGTAAAGGCTAGCTCTAGAAGGAGCACAGACTGGATTGTTGGTATAAGCATTCTGAAATGTTACTGCTGACTTAGATAAACGACTCATATTAGGGGTAATAGCTTGGGGGTGTCCTCCAAATACAGAGCTAAAGTCATTTAAATCGTCGCAAATTATAAACACGACATTGGGCTTTGATATTGGCTGCGCTACAGTTAGGGATACAGAAAATATCGTTAACAAAACACTAAGGATGCCATGAGAGGGTTTTAATGAACACATGAGAGGATAAATATATATTATTTACTAATTAACGGTTGGATTCGGAATTTGTAATGGTATCGGTTGTCAGATAACAGGTAGTTTTCAAGCGGTCCATGGTTCCAACTGTTGACGCCACCTATGCCAAATTGAGTGTGATCAACGTGTACGTGTAAATGATCGGAACGTTCCATTTCGAAGGAGTATTTCGCATTTTCCATTGTTTTGATACTGTAGTTGTAGGCAGCAATACTCATCGGCGCAGAAAGAGCATGAAAACGAATACCGTCACCCTGGTCATTAGTAAATTGTGCCCAACGAACGGCAGTTTTATTACTATTGTCCTGTGGCTTGGAGTATTCCACCCATTGCTGATCTACGCTTCCAGAAAATAAACCAATACGTTCATAATTTCGATCGATATAAGTAGCGTTTGGTCCTTGTCCATACCAGCGCATATTTTGCATAGATTTTGGGAGACGAAACTCCACACCAATCCGTCTCGGCCGACTGATTTGATCGAAGCGCGCATAGGGAAAACGACCTTCATTAATTTTATTAGCCGTTGGCATTTTTAAATTTAACTCGATGTCGATCTGTGCGCTAGGATAAATTACATACTTTAGATTAGCAACTGAGCGTACTTGCTCCAGTGTTATTGTCGTCTGGATTATGATTTCACCCTGTTCACCATGTTGGAGACTATAAGAGATGACATGACTTCCAAGGCATGCGTCTTTCCAGTCTTTCGCAATTGGGGGTTCGAGCTTAAGTACTCTTTCATTGTCGACGATTGCGCGCCAAAACTCCAGCTGTAAAGGCTCATCGAATAGGGTGACGTTTTTTATTTCATACTGCTCGATGTAGCCGCTTTTTTTGTTAAATCTAATTTTCAGCCCATTACTTCCCAGAATGTTGGTATAATGATCAGATTGCTTAAAAGTAAGTGCATTTGTATTTTTTGAATCTATTGCGTAAGAATTAAGATTTAGTGGAGTGATGTTAAACTGGCTAAAGGCTAGTTCGTGGCCAGGTTCGACCAGTTTGCTGTAGTCTTTTGTAGCATGAAAAGTAAAGGTAAGAATGTACTCTTGAGTATCTATTGAATTAAAATTTGGTAGTTGTAACTGCACCTCAGCACTTTGCTCCGCAGGTATGTCTAGTTCGTTTAGATTCCCACCATCGACAGTATAACCGTTACACGTTAGTGTCCACCTTCCAGTAACTTGATCTTGTAGATTTTTGTAATTAAAATGATTATAAATACGGTAGATATTTTCTTCGGGCGCTACACATTCGACACTTATATACTCGTGCATTTTTTTGATGGCCAAGAGGCCTGGTCGCGGGGTCCAATCGGCAGCTATTAGACCATTCATGCAAAAGTTATCATCGCTATGGTATGCACTCGGTTCCCATCCTCCATAGGCTAAAGCATAATCCTTAACTGGACCGACACCTATATTTTTTCGATATTCATCAGGTATGGGCTTTTTCAGGCCTTGATCCATCCAGTCCCAAACAAAGGCGCCGATATGGGTTGGTGTAGCGTAGATGTAATCCCAATACTCTTTGAGATTTCCATTACTGTTACCCATCGCATGCGAGTATTCGCAAAGCAATGAGGGTTTTACAACACCGGTAAAATTCAGCTGTTTTTCGCTGCTCCAGCCTGGTGGGGAATACATTTGCGAATGTATGTCGGTTGCCGGTAATCCTCTTCTGTATTCACTTTGGTAATGTATTGGACGAGTCGGATCGGCGTTTTTGAGAAATGTGTAGTTGGCATCGTGGTTTGGACCCGAGCCTGCCTCATTACCCAGTGACCACATGATAATGCAGGGATGGTTTTTATCTCGATCAGCCATCCGTGATACTCGGTTTAGGTGGGACGCTTGCCAGATTGCCTTGTTGGCTATAGGATTTTTAGTTATGTCATGATCGTACCAATAAGGTGTCCCGTATGCATGTGATTCTATATTTGCCTCATCCATTACGTATATACCGTGCTCGTCACATAGATCATAGAATAATGGAACATTTGGGTAGTGCGAAGTGCGCACAGCGTTAATATTATTTTCCTTAAATAGCTTTATGTCGCGGAGTATTGATTCACGAGAAACGACTTGACCAGTCTCCGGGTGGTGCTCGTGGCGGTTCACGCCTTTCAACTTTACGGGAACACCATTAATCTTAAAAATGTTATCTTTTGTGTCTACCTCCCGAAAGCCAACTCGTTGCGGCACAACTTCCAAGACCTTTCCATTTGAATCAATGCTACTAACAAACAGAGTGTACAAGTACGGTGTTTCGCTAGTCCATTTTTTTGGACTTTTTATACGAGTCTTAAAAATGACCTTCTCTTTTACTGGCGACTGGGCAGAAAAGATTGGTTTTCCGTCGATATCATCTAAATGAATCGAGACGGAACCATCAAATTGTCCCCCCAATTCCAGTTCGACTAACAAATCTGCATCGATGAAGTCTTCATCCATGTCTGTAACGATACGCACATCGCTCAAGTAAGTTTTTGGCCGCACTTGCAAGTAGACATCTCTAAAAATGCCTGACAGGCGCCAGAAATCTTGATCTTCCAAATAAGAACCATCGCACCAGCGGTAAACTTCTACGCTTAATTGGTTTTTTCCCTGCTTGATATATTTGGTGATATTAAATGTAGCAGGGGTACGACTGCCCTGACTATACCCGACTTTTTGACCATTTACCCAAATATAAAAAGCGCTGCTCACACCATCAAAAGTTATGAATAATTGCTTGTCCAGCCAGTCGCTGGAAACTTCAAAATTTCTCCTGTAGCTACCAACTGGGTTGTCATTGGCAGAGATACGTGGCTCATCTTTTGGGAATGGATAGTGAATATTCGAATAAATAGCCGTTCCGTATCCCTGAATTTCCCAGTTCGAGGGTACTTCGATTGTGTTCCAACTTTTATCATTATAGTTTTTAGTGAAGAAATTTTTTGGACGTTCAGCTGGTGTCGCTGACCAATGAAATTTCCATGATCCGTTTAATGAATGATAATGTGAGGATGCTGAAGTATCGTAAGATGCTGCAGTCGTTAAGGATGGATAGCTAAATAGCGTCGCGTTTGGCGCAACAGTGTTAATCTGTAATACATTTGGATTAGACCAGTTCGGCTGTGCGCAAGCTGTAAAAATTGGAGCGAGCATGAGCACTGTAACTGCTAATAAAATATGCATAGCACACTATTTAGATTTCGCCACGGCGGCACTCAAGCGTGTTACGTATCTCCTGCATGCGTGCTTTAGATAGTGGGTAAAGAGTGTTGAATGCAATCGCTAGAAGCAAGCAGAGTACAGGTAGACCAATTAGCAGTAGGCGCATTTTCAAGAGAGTGCCATCTGGTTGGTCTCCGCCTAAATCTTTACTAAAATGCGTCCAGGCGAGGAGAATTCCAGATGCTCCAAAAGCAAGTGAACTTCCCGCTTTCATTATCCAACCACTAATTGCGCTAAATACACCTTCGCGGCGATTACCATTTTTAAACTCATCGTAGTCGCAATAATCACCAAGCATGGAGAGAAAAATTGCCCAAAATACAGTATATGCAGGAGCGAAAAAGAAGGGGTCTATAAAAAGCAGTTCAGGGATGCCTTTATTGTAAGTAAACCAGCGGGCAAGACTGCCAAGTAAAGCGAGACTTAGAGATAGTAAGATCAACTTTTTCTTCTCTATCTTTACTAAGTAGCGAGATATCACCGCAAGCATGACAATGCCGAGTACTTGCAGGATATTTTGTGATATAGCAAAGTAGCGTGAGCCTCCAGCAATGTTACCTTCCCAAACGTAGAACATATTTACGTAGAGCCCAAAAGTGGCTACCAGTAAAATACTGCACAACAGGAAAACACCGATACCGTGTAACAGTAGGAAAGCAGGATCTTTTATTAAACTAAGAAAGCTCGGTAGCAGCTTTACTTTCTCTTGTTGCAGGGCGACCTTATGGTAGCGTTCTTGGGGGAAGCGCGCACAAATAATTCCTGAAACAAGTATGAGCACACTCGAGAGTGCAGCTAAGGTACGGATACCAGTGACTGGATCATTAAACAGTTGGCTTTGAGAAAGTGGGAATATCCAAGGCAACATAAACATGAAAAGCTTATTAAAAAACGCAGAGTAAACGCGAATATTCGTCCGCTCTTCGTAGTCGGGAGTCATTTCAGTCGCCAGCGCGCGAAAAGGTACAGAGTAGATTGTGTAGGTTGTAAAAAAGATGAGAGCAAGGCAGATAAAATAGATTGATTTTGTTTGCTCGGTCCAATCTGGCGATGCCATCCAGATTAGCGGGTAGGCAATCGCCATCAAGATACTACCTAAAAGTAAGAAGGGTTTGCGGCGTCCATGCGCTCCGCGCCAATTATCGCTAATCCACCCCATAATCGGATCGGTGACCGAGTCCCAGATCCTCATTAACATTAAAACAATACCGATCGTCGCCGGGTTAAGTCCTAAAATAATATTGTAAACGGGCGTGGCGATATCATTGACACCATTTTCTCCGTAGCGGTTTGCAAATTCACCACTGCCAAACGCGAGCTTTTCCTTTACTGATACCTTGCCTGTAGTTGGGTTTGTTTCTTCGGCCTGTGACTGATTATTTTCGTCAGGCTGTTGATATTTTTTAAAGAGACTCATAGTTAATAGAGGGTATTATTGGATAGGTTTGTAGCGTTAATTATTTTTATTAAGAGCAGCTAGGTATTTTTTATGAATTAAACTTTCGGCGTGGCTAATGAAGTTTCGGAGCAAGCGATTGGCTACCGAGTCGCGGCCAATTTTAGTGCGTAAGATGAGTGAACTCAGTATAATGTGTCCTTCGCCATAACTTTTTATGGCAATATCTGTGCCATGCCATAGATCTTCACCACCTAAATAGTTACGCTTGTTTACCTTGTCTTCGTCTTCGGGACGAAACCATGTGATAGTTTGCGCGGGAGCATCTTCTGCATCGAGTTGATAAAAACTTTCTGCTGGCACTACCTCATGGTAGGGTTCGTCCATCATGCAATTTTGTGGAAGCCCATTAAAAATAGGGTGCTTTTTGGCTACATGCATACTGGATTCCCAAAATGAAAAGGAAGGTCGAGCCGTCAATTGATATGGAAAGTAACCAGAGGTGAGTAGTTTATTTTTTTCGACAGGAATACTCATACTTGCCTCATATTCTTTTAGCATAAAAGGTGACGCACGCTTGGCGGGTGGTTCAATAAATATTGCCACGCCAGAATCGTTTTTTATATGTGTCATAGCTTTCGCTACTTGAGCGAGATGGTCTTTTGAGCTGACATCTTCTGCGGCGAAGAGCAGCACGATAGGTTCATCACAGTCATCCCATTCGAGTAGGTCGGTATATTTGTAGCCATTATCAGCTAGCCACGTGGAAATACTTGCATCTGGATCGTAGACTACCAAGCGCTGTATTTGCTCTATTGGTGATTCTGCAACCACGTAAACTTCGACTTCGATGGTGGTAGGCCTCACTACTTTAGTATCAATGATTTTCACCTCTATTTGATTGTATCCAGGATGTAGTAGATCGCTTGGTATTGTAACTTGCGCACGTATAAAGTTAGGTCCTTTGCTCCAATTAATATCGCTTACAGTACGCGCCACTTGCTGGTTTATTAACTGTATGCATTTTGGAGGTGGTGTTTGAGCGTTACGCCATACCAAGTTGCAAGTTATAGGCACCCCGCGGTCTTCGTTACGCTGAAGCGGGAAGCAGAATAAATCGGATTGTGCGTTAGCTGCTGCAATCGAGTGATAGGCAGCTTTGGGTCGTTGCCAATTGTCTATTAATCCAGCTCCTAGAATCCAGTCACCATCGGAAAAGGCATGTATACAATATCCTGAAACATTTTCATTAGCTAAGAGAGCTTCAACTTGGCGACGATTACCACGAGCCTGTACCGCTTGGGATGCGCGGCAAAAACTATCAACGTCTGGAAATGCACTTGTGAGTTCGCAGGCCTGCAGAGCACTGCGCAGATCATCGAGTATTTTATGGTGGTGGCGATAGGCAGGTAGAAGTGGATTTCCATGTTTTTCGAATAAGCTACAATTAGCTTCTATTTCAGGTAAGCCGCCATAGCCAAATTCCGATACGAATAAGCCAGCACCTGCTTGAATAAGGGTATTGCCTTCCTTGAGATCGGAGCTGCCTAAGTTTTGATAGAGCTTCCAATGTTTTTCAGATACTGGAGCACGCACATAGCTATGTAATTCACTAAGGGATGTACGTTCTTTTGAGTGAGGTAGATAGAAATGTGCACCATCTGCCCATCCGCCCGATTCGTCCAAAATAAGACGAGTTGGATCGAGAGTACGCGCAATCTCGGACATTATCGGAATTAATCGTGCAATTTCTTCACGCGTTACTTCATTAAACATCTCCCACCAAATAATACTAGCATGATTGCGGTCTCTTATAACTAGTTGACGAATTTCATCTTCAATACGAGCAGGTGTCTCTACAGTAAGAGCAGGCCAGCAGCTCATACACTCTACAGCTGGTGATGCTATAATGAGTAATCCAGCTGCATCAGCTTCCTCTAGTATGATTGGTGGCACAGGACGACGCCAAGGCCGTAAAAGGTTTAAACCTGCTGCTTTGGCAAGTTCAATTTCCTTGCGAACAATTTCTCTATTTTCTGGGTAAGATTGGTGCTTGGCATAAACACCTTCCCAAAAGCCGCCTCTTAAATAGACAGGTTCTTCGTTAAGATAAAAACGCCCATTATCGTATGTAAATGCTCGCATTCCGATGCGCTCACTATGTTCGGCTATGCAATTATCCTTATAATGAAGGGACACTTTAGCCCGATAAAGGTGCGGATTTTTGCAGTTCCACAAGATAGGATCGGCAATTGGCAGATTGACTTTATAGTTGTTCGCACCTGGTACAATTGAATATGCAGATTCATTGTAACAGACTGCACCACCACTGGCATCACATACAGTAATCTTAATTGATATATTGCAGTCCTTGTTTGATTGTATTGTTAATGCTAGGTCAAATGCTGGAGGGTTCAATTGAGGCTGATAAAATGCGCTCTCAATCCAGGCATATTGATTGAATTCTAGACTCAGTGCCTGCCAGATACCTGCCGTTAAGCCGCCACGCCAATGGGGCATTTCATTCGGTCCGAGAGAATCAATTCGTATGTCTTTTGTTATAATCGGACTGATAATTCGAATGATAAAAATATTTTCTGCATCAAATTTGAGGTATTTTTGGACTTCAAAATAAAATGGAGTATAGCCGCCCTCATGTTTGCCAACTACATGGCCGTTGATCCAAACTTCGGTACGATAATTAGCTGCTTGAAAACAAAGGCGGCAGATTTGCCCTGCTTCTCTCACGGCAACCATTGTGCGCAGAGCATACCATGCTACTCCTTCATAATCTTGAACCAACTCTTCCCAGCAAGATGGAATATCAATATCAATAGCGCCAGCTATTAAGGCTTGATAATCACACTGCCAATTTTCGGATAGACCTTCGTTTTTCGGGTCTAACTTAAGTTTCCATCTACGATTAAGACTAATTGATTGCATGAAAAAGTTACCAAATGTTCAATTAGAAAGTAAGTGTGGGTTTCTTGTCGTACATCAGAAAGTGCAGACATCAACTGGATCATGTCCGGCCGGTGGTGTATCACCATGAATACTTTCAAGGAGAGCATCGAGCGCAATGACAGTCTCTGGGTTGGCGTCAGCAATATTATGGCGCTGGCCGATATCGGCTGCCATGTCGTAGAGTTGAGGATCGAGATCATTCCCAGTTTCGATGCCCTTGTCAGCAAATATAGCTGGTCCCTCGTGAGGAGGAATGTAAACCCAGTTATTTTTTCGTAATACTGTTTTTGAGCCAATACCCTCAGTCACTAAATGCTCGCGACCAGTTTTATCATATCCAAGAAGCACAGCACTCATATCGAGACTGTCGGCATATTGTTCTGCTGGTATTGTTACCTCTGAAAGTTGTGAAAAGCTAGCGAGGAAATCGACATGGCTAAACAGCGCAGCAGACTCGCCAGGCACAATTTTTTTTGGAGCCCATACAATCATCGGTACGCGAGAACCACCATCAAACATACTGTACTTGCCTCCACGCAGCGGGCCTGCAGGCTTATGATCGCCACATTTACTACAAGAATCATCTTCATATCCATCATCTAGAACAGGACCATTATCACTCGAAAAGACAACGATGGTATTTTCATCTAGCCCTTGCGATTTGAGGTGATTTATTATCTCACCAACGCACCAGTCAAGTTCCGCAATCACATCACCACGTGGACCTTTACCGGTTGTTCCAGCAAAACGCGGATTAGGTATACGCGGTACGTGAGGTTGGTGCAAAGCGTAGTACAAAAAGAAGGGCTGATGTTTATTTGCCGAGACGAAATCTTTGGCGCGCCTTAAAAATTCATCACTCATAGTCGCATCATCCCAGGTGGCGGCTTTGCCGCCTCTGCAAAATCCAATACGCCCGACACCATTAACAATGGTATCGTAGTGTTGCTGATCGCTGTGCTGCATATGAAGCATTTCTGGATGTTCTTTTCCAGTCGGTACCTCGGGGAAAGGATTTTCTCCCCCATAAACGACTGAGATAGGATCATTAGGGTCTAGGGCATCTACTTTACGTCCATCGACATAGACGCAGGGCACGCGATCGTTGGTGGCTGCCATTATATAGGATGTATCAAATCCAACATCGAGAGGGCAGGGCGATATATCCCCATTCCAGTCTACCTGACCACTACCTAAACCGATGTGCCATTTGCCTATAACTGCTGTACTGTAGCCGGCTTCACTTAAGGTGCTTGGAACAGTACGTTCGTTTTCTCCGATTATCATTGGAGCATCTCCTTGGAGAATTTTGGCGCTTTTATTGCGCCAAGGATACGAGCCAGTAAGCAAGCTGTAGCGCGATGGTGTGCAAGTTGCGGCAGTGGCGTAACTTTGAGTAAATCGCAGGCCCTCCGCTGCCATCTGGTCTAAATTTGGAGTGGGTATACCCGAAGCTCCATAGCAATTGAGATCACCAAAGCCGAGATCGTCAGCGTAGATGATAATATAATTGGGGGACTTCATGTATAGGATCTTGTGACAAAAAAATAAAAATTATAAACATTAGAACGATCTTAATATCGAGCATCCAACAAATTGTCGATTATTACGAAGTGCCTATAAAACAATACTTTTTCGACAACAACTTGAGGATCAAGACGTCGTCTTTATTGTATAAAAATAATTTCGTTGTATATCTATGCATTAAAGGTCTGCAGTTGATTCTCTGAGTTGTGAAAATGCTCATTGATTGTATTGAAATTGCCTCTTAGTTATTATAACATATTCTATGTCTATATTATTCATTGTATGGTTCGCTTACGTAGCAAGCTTAAGCGCTCATGCCGTAGATCGCCCCAATATACTATGGATTTATGCAGAAGATACTTCCCCATGGATGGGCTGCTATGGTGATGCGATCAATGCAGAGGCGACTCCGTACATAGATTCGATAGCTAGTGCGGGTGTACGATTTGAGCGCGCTTTCGTACCAGCGCCGGTCTGTTCGACGACACGCTCAGCTCTGATTGTTGGGCAAAGCGGTATTCGCTTTGGGGCACATCAACATCGCTCCTCACGCAAAGGACCCAAAATTTATTTACCTGAGGGCATGCCCTTACTGCCACAAATTTTACAGGCTAAAGGCTACACCACTTTTAACTTTGGCAAGACGGATTATAACTTTGTTTGGAATCCTGCTGCTTACAATTACCAGCTTAGAGAGCAGGTCGACTTTTCTGATCTGGTTACTCGGCAACCTTTTTTTGGTCAGATTCAAACCAAAGGCGGGAAAAACAATACCTGGAAATTCCCAGCGCAGCGCAAGGTCGATCCAGATGCGGTCTCTGTGCCTGCAGACTATCCAGATAATGCCATCCACCGAGCGGTGGTGGCGCAGCACTACGATGCAATCCGTATGGATGACGACTTAATTGGTGAAATCCTAATGGGGCTCGAAGCTGCTGGATTATCTGGTAATACCATTGTGGTATATTTTTCCGATCATGGTGCGAATAATTTAGTACGGCATAAACAAATGACTACTGAAGGTGGATTACATGTCCCATTTATCGTTATGGGCCCAAAGGAATACGTTCCTACTACGCGGCAGGTTCGCAGTGATTTGGTGGATATGCTCGATCTGAGCGCGACTACTCTCGCGTGGGCTGGGGTAGATGTACCAGATTGGTATTCTGGGCAAGATTTGTTCGCGGATAATTTTAAAGAGCGAAATTTTGTTGCTGCTCATAAAGATCGCCTCGATCATACTATAGACAGAGTACGTAGTATACGCACGAACAACTTTCGCTATGTTCGTAATTATAAACTAGACCGGATATTTCTACAGCCACAGTACCGAGATAGTAAAGATTTCACCAAAAATTTGCACGATTTATATGCTAAAGGAGAGCTAAGTGACCGACTAACAGAGATCTACTTCGGTGAGCGCCCAGCAGAAGAACTGTACAAAGTGTCTGTCGATCCTCATATGCTTGTCAACCTAGCTTCAAATCCTGCCTTTAAGAATATTTTACTCGAGCATCGCATGATTTTGAATGACTGGTTAAGCGAGGGTGATTGTGGGGTAAAAGAGGAAGCTATAGAAGCGCTGCAAGCCAATGGTGAGGGAACGAAGTGGGGAGAGGGAGTTAATCAAGAGTACGAAATATATCGAGCGGACAGTGATGGAGACGGACTATCTGACAAGTGGGAGGCCCTAAATGGTCGCAAGCCAAACGATGGGTTGTTATTTTTCGATTTTGACTGCGGTGCTTGGCAGACAGAGGGTTGGTTTTCGCAAGATTTACAGTGTAATTTAGCAGGTAATTTAGGCTTTCTTGATTTTGAGTTGAGAGCAGATAATGTATCAATTGAGCGAATTGGACTAAACGTTCAATTAACTCAGGACGATCGTGCTCTTCAATTGAAGCTTCGAACTAGTTCTACTGTGGACGTAAAAGCTTTTGCCAATGATGAAATGATAGGAGCCGTTCTGGTTAATGAATCCAATGTATTTAGCTCATCCGAAATACCATTAAATAATTCAACTAATAATATTCATACTTTAAAAGTCACTTTTGAAGGACAGGTTGGGTCCTTTATTGAAATAGATTCCATTCAAGTGATTCGCGATACAGCTGATGCGCATTAAGTGTTATATTGGATTTTTTTTACTACTAGCTTACTGGGTATCTGCTGCGCAGCCAAACATTGTCTATATCAATGCAGATGACTTGGGCGTAATGGATGTAGGCTTTCGAAATGCCAAGTTTCGTACTCCTCATATTAATCGTCTAGCTGCTAATGGCTTAGTTTTTAATAATGCGTATGCACCCGCATCAAATTGTGCGCCAAGCCGAGCCTGTGTCCACAGCGGTCAGTGGGGTCCGCGGCACGGAGTCTACACTGTAGGTAGCTCATATCGTGGTAAGGCGCAGTATCGTAAGATTATTCCAGTACAGAACCAAAAGCTTTTACCTTCTTACGTTTGCACTATGGCAGAAGCTTTACGAGCAGGTGGATATCGTACCATCCATTTAGGTAAATATCACATCGGCGAGGATCCTTTGAAAGATGGGTTTGAAGTTAATGTTGGTGGTGATTTTACAGGAGGACCCAAGGCTGGAGGCTATTTTTCACCTTGGGTGAGTGGTTCGATGGCGCCATGGTCAGAATCAGTGCCAGTTGATACGCATCGCATAGATATTTATACTCAGCAGGCTTTGCGTTTTATTGATGCGCATGCAGATGAGCCCATGTTTATTCACTTCTCGCCTTATCTCGTGCACGGCCCGATTACTGCAGTACCTGAGTATGTTTCACATTACCAAGATTCTGGCATAAATGCAGCGTATGCTTCGATGGTTGAGAAACTTGATGCTGCGATAGGCGTACTTATGCAAGCTCTTGAAGAAAAAGGCTTAGCGGATAATACTTTAGTCGTATTTTGCTCAGATAATGGTGGGATCGCTGCAGTGAATTCACAGGCTCCATGGCGTGCGGGCAAAGGTTCTTATTATGAGGGAGGTATTCGTCAGCCATTAGTTATGTACTGGCCTAAAACTATTGCCCCAGGGGAGTGTGCGGAGCTGGTCAATTCGTTGGATTTTTATCCGACCTTTATCGATGTTGCAGGACTGCCTATTAAAGAAAATCTGGATGGAGTGAGTTTAGTGCCTCTAATGAGCGGCTCAGGAACTTGGAAATCTGTGCCACAATTTTGGCACTTCCCAGTCTATCTTCAGGCATACAATGGGGCAAAAGATCAAGCGCGAGATCCGCTTTTTCGCACCCGCCCTGGATCCGCACTGCGCATGGATCAGTGGAAACTACACGAATATTTTGAAGATGGAGCAATTGAGTTATACGACCTTTCTAATGATCCAGGTGAGCAGCATAATCTTGTAGATTTGTTACCTACAAAAGCAGCAGAGTTAAAACGTATACTCGAGGATTGGCGGAGGACTGTCGCAGCCCCGGTACCTAGCAAATTAAATCCTAATTACGATAGTCAAGCCGAGGCTAACGAGCTAGCTAAATATAGACTTAATTAGATTACCGTTCATATTAATCGTAAGCGATTACTTAAATTACAAATTATCGCTCAAAAAACGATCAACTCGGGATTGCATTTCGCGCCCCTTTTTAAAGAAGAACATGTGCCCGCCTCCTGGGTCGATGTGCAGCTTGAAATTTTTAACCCCGAATTTGGTGCATTGGCGTTCGAAGTTCACGTAATTAAACGCAGGTACTAGTTTATCCGCATCACCGTGAAGCATAAAAATAGGTACTTGCTCCTTATGTACGTGGGAAATTGGTGAAATCTTCTGAAGAAATGCAACTTTTTCGGATTCGTCTTTAGCTATTAATTTAAATTTTTTTTTGGGATTGCGCATCATCATTAGATCAGCTGGAGCAGCGATTGCGACTGCGCAGGCTACAGAGGCATCGTGCTGTGCATTTGCTTTTGTTTTGAATGTCGTGTCTGTAGGAGTCAGCGCTGTTAGCAGGGCTAAATGAGCACCTGCGCTGTAGCCCAAAAGTGCAATACGCTCTGGATCGCCTTGGATGCTTGTAGCAATTTCTTTGATGTATCGAATCGCCTCCCTCACATCTTGTATGCAGGCAGGCATAGGCGCTTCGCCAGTCAAACGATAGGAGAGGGTCACACCTATGTATCCACGCCTTGCATAGCGCATGGCCATCCAAGCCATTTGATCCTTATCGCCTTCTGACCAACCGCCCCCGTGTATACAAATGACGATCGGTAAATCTCCTTTACTATTTTTTGGCTGCGCGATTCCTAGTTGTCCAGCACGTGGGTCTGGCGCTTCGCGGTACTGCTGCACTGTGTAGTTTACGCCTGGTAGGACCTTCACCTCCTTTTGTGGTGGTCTGCCCTCACGTTTTTGCGCATAGCACAATGATACGAGTAATGTCAGCAGACATAAAAGCGTGGTTTTTTTCATTTTTAAGGTAGTGCCGGCTATGGCGAATTTGACTTGTTTATCGCTCCCACCAATTGTCATTCATTAAGGTCGGAAATACACAGTCTTTCAAATTAGCATTCCACTTCTCCCAAGCCTCTAAGAGCGCTTCAGCATACGTTTGATTTACAGTTAGTTGATTATTACTCTCGTCAATGTCATCGCTCAAGACGTAAAGAGCAGGTTTCATATTTTTACGATTGATTACATATTTGTGAGCGCCTTGACGTACAGCTAGCGCGTTTTGATTCCACTTCCGCCAAAATAGTATATCGTGTGGAGCTTCTGTTGTTTGTCCGGTTAGAAATGGAATAAGGTTAACCCCGTCTAGAGGGCGGTTTTTAGCAATTGGTACTTTGGTAATTCCTGCTATTGTGCTCAATATATCCAGCGATATGACTGGGTCATTAAAAATTTGGCCTGCCGGGACAGTGCCTTTCCACTGCAGAGCAAATGGTACGCGAATACCGCCTTCAAAAAGATCCGACTTAGCACCCCGAAGTGGTGCATTATTCGAGGCATTTTTTGTAA
Organism: Verrucomicrobiota bacterium; assembly: GCA_036160955.1. GTDB lineage: Bacteria > Verrucomicrobiota > Verrucomicrobiia > Opitutales > Coraliomargaritaceae. The sequence continues at coordinate 39,588 of JAYYDJ010000045.1, forward strand.
TGGCTCCACCATTATCCGAGAGAAAAACTACGATGGTATTTTCTTCAATATTATGATCGGCGAGAGTTTTCATGACGCGACCGACGCCATCATCGACTGCACTTACCATAGCGGCATAAGTGCGTCTTCTTTTGTTTTCAATATGATTGAACCTACTGAGGTATTTCTCAGTCGCTTGTAGCGGTGCGTGCGGGGCATTATAGGCTAGGTATAAAAAAAATGGATTTTCTTTGGACGACTGCCTATCTATGAAATCAGTTGCAGCTTCAGTGAGAGCGTCGGTTAAATAATCATTAATTTCGATTTTTTTGCCATCTCGCTCTACCTTCATGTTGTACCATTGCCACTTGCGAGTGACCTCGGAGAGATCATTTAGTGTCATTAATTCTGGGAAGTAACTTAAGCCACCAGCAAGAAATCCATAAAAATGGTCAAACCCGCGATTATGTGGGTGGAAGTTTGGATGCGTACCCATATGCCATTTACCAACGATCGCACTTTTGTACCCGACTTTTGCGAGCACCTGCGCAATCGTCTCTTCCTCTAGTGGTAGCCCAGATATTGGATTATTAGGATCTATTGACGGATTCGTAGTGAATCCAAAACGATCTTGATAACGACCAGTAAGTAGACCCGCGCGGCTTGGTCCACAGACCGGATAGGATACATATCCGTTAGTAAATACCACGCCATTTGCCGCTAGTTTATCTAAGTGTGGCGTTGGTATGTCGGTACAACCATTAAACCCAACATCATTGTATCCTTGGTCGTCGGTTAAAATGATGATCAAATTTGGGCGCTGCGATCCGTGTAGAAGCGATGCACATATAAACGTTAAAGTTAGTAGGTAAGTTTGGAATAGTTGCATAAAAAAATGGGGGGTTATGGTTCTTTATTTTTGTAAATATTGTCGCGGTTCGACTTGTTGAACGACGCCGTTTTTGACATCACGAGGCGACGCCTTAAAGGAGCGTTTAAATGCGGTCGCGAAACTTTGGCTACTTTGAAATCCGACCATCATTGCTATTTGAGTAATATTAAGTGAGGAAGTGACCAATAATTCGTAGGCCTTAATGAGACGAATCTTCCATAGACTTGCCATTGGACTCTCACCAGTAGACGCTCGAAATGCTTTGGTTAATTTGCTCTCTGATACGGCAAGACGACTGGATAATTTTTTTAAGTTCCAATGCTCACTGTACTCTCGCTCGAATAAATCAAGCGCAAGTAATACAGTAGGATTTTGTGTAAGCTTACTTGGTTTAGTTAGTTGAAGTTCTTTTTCGTGAACTAATTCTTGAATCGAGTAAATGAATGCTCGAAAGGCCGCCTTAGCGATCGCTCGACTAAATTTGCTCGGAGAAGCATGTTCATTAACTATCGTTTTTAGTAGCGACTTATGCTTCGGCATAAAATGCTGTTTCGTGAATTTAAATCCTTCCCATGCTTTGAGTAGTTCGGGTTCATTTTGCAGCGCTTGCTGCATGGAAAATCCAATCCATAAGCAATGATTGTAGGAGTAGCGCTGATCCAGTCGCTCCATCACGCAGCCACTCGCAATTAATAGTAAGTTACCATTGGATAATGTTTCTTCGATACCATCAATATGAAAGGTACATTCACCCTCGAGTTGTAGCAATAAAGCGAAGTTGGCTAATTGTTTTGAGCCCTGTTTAAGACGCGGCGATGACCAGTGCTCCCCAATAGAATTAATACCAGGCACAAATACATCCTCACCATAGATGCTAAAACCAGAGTAGACGCCTTCAGGTAAATCAATTGCCATTTATTTTTGTGTAGAGGTGGATATGTATGAAGTGACTGATTTAGCTTCGGCGACTCAAACTTTTAGGTAGTTCGACATTGTCTAAGGTGCTTTCTAGGCGGTCGATTTCTGCGCTCATACGTACGCAATCATCTGAATAGTTGGAGTCCTGTGCTAAATTCTTTGTTTCGTAGGGGTCGTTTTCTAAATCAAAAAGCTGCGTGGTTTTGGAGCCATAGTAGCGGATGAATTTATAGCGCTCATCGACCACCATGCGACCACTTGCTTTGCTCTGTGCGTGGAGGTATCGGCGCCACTTAGTCGGTTGCCCCTCTAGCAGAGGCTTGAGACTGAGCCCGCGCATCTTAGGAGGGGATTTAATTCCTGCATAATCGCAAAAGGTCGGAAAGAAGTCTAGGCCAGACACTAAGTGTTGCTTGTCTTCGACTCCTTCAGCGACGTGACCAGGATAACACACCATAGTGGGGACACGCGAAGAGGTATCATAAAAATTATCCTTAAATAACATGCGGTGGTGCCCGTTAGCATCGCCGTGATCGGAAGTAAAAATAATGACGGTATTTTTATGGTCAGGTGATTGCTCTAAAGTATCCAATATATATCCCACATTTACATCGACCATTTCTACCATTCGGTAGTAGAGCCATGCTTGGTGTCCCCAGTTTTCTTCCGTCCAATTTTCAGTGAACTTCATGATGCCATTGTGCATACTTTTAAGTTGCTCAGGTTCGCGGCGATCAAAATCAAAATTAGGTGGATGGGGTGGTAATTGATCACGGAATTTTTCAAAGGGAAAGGGGTGCTTTGCTGTGCGTGGGGAGTTACCACAGTCGTGCGGATTCATAAGGCCAACTTGTGCGAAGAAAGGGCGCGTGCGATCACGGTTTTCTAAAAATGCCTCAAACGATAGCGCGACCAAATTATCACCATACTCTCCTTGTGGGTGAGAGTTATGTGGTACTAATTGAAAGGAGTTGTGTAAAGGTCTGCCTGGTACATGCCATTTGCCGATATGTACGGTTTGGTAACCATGCTGCCCAAGCCATTGCCCGTAGTCTGGCATGTCGGCAAGAAGTTTACGATTATTCGCGACTACATTGTTTTCACTGGGATATCGACTGGTTGCCCAACTAGCTCTCGCAGGGCAGCAGATTGGGTCGGGTGTGTAGCTTTTAGAGAAGTCCATGCTTCGCTGCGCCAAGCGATCTATATTGGGTGTATTCAGGTATGGATTGCCATGACAACTAAGAGCCATGTGACTAAGCTGATCTAGGTTTAGGAAAAGTAAATTTGGTGCGGAAGACTGATGGCTTTGTACACCGCTTGGAGCTGCCGAAGAATGATTAAAAAATACACCGAGCGAAGCGGCGCTACTTACTTTTATAAAGTCACGTCTGTCGATGCTGTGAGATAATTTTGTAAGAGGCATGATTGTCAGCTAGTGATTCCAGTTAAGGTGTATGCTACATTGCGACCAATAACAGCGAGTACATGGTCGTGCTCGTCCTGCCAAAAATAAAGCGGCAAAATTGCGGGTCCAACTAGCGCATAGCCATGCAAGTTCTGAAGCTTGCCTTGCACTTCTATTTTTTGCAGTGGCAGTGTGATTATTTCTAAGCCGGGTCGAAACATGGTTAAATCATCTAGGTAGTCGACTTTTCCTAATCGAACTGTTCCTGCCTGAAGGCGCTCAATAAAAGTATACAAACAAGTGACCGTATGATTTGCATTATATTTGCGAATATTGCTGCTCTTTATAGTGCTTAGCTCGACAAGTTTCCCGTTACTCCGGCCCTTATGTTTCAGGGGTCCTAGCGCATTATAACGATAGGATTTGACCGGTAAGATAGGCTCTGATTTGTAACTTAAATCCCAGTCTTCTGGGCTGCCCACATCATTAGATGAATAACGAACGCTTGCAGTTATCGTTTGCTTAGAGGAAGGCTTTTGACCCGTCCAAGTCGACCAGGCTCGAGTGTGAACTACATTTAATGTGCGCGCCTTGCCAGTGTCATTTATGCTTGGGCAATCAAGTACAAGGTTGCCCTCTGGACGAACTTGCGGAAATGGACCCGTTCGCTTGCCGCCTTCTGTGCGGTAGGCGTAGTTACGCATCGCATGTATAGCATAGCTTAATTGATACTCTTTTTTTGGTAGAACCGACTCAGAGAAATCACGAAGGTAGCTTGGGTAGAGATCAAATGAAAGGTGCATAATTATAAAATAAATCTACAATGTACGATTTCACTAATTATTCCTACACTATTCGGTTAAAAAAGTGTGTAATTGAGTATATATTAGTTTTTCAGTACTATTTACTACGATATTATTAGGGAATCTACAGGGTTGCGGTTGTACGATCCATAAATAATTCTAAGTGTAATTTTACATGAGTGCGCTTCATCTAATTCAACTATTTTGTCTGCTTTCTTTTTGCCTGTATGGCTTTCGCTGTGCACTCACTGCACATATGGCTACGGAGTTTGCTCGATATGGAATTCCGCAGTTTCGAGTATTGACTGGCATACTCCAGCTAGTCGCCGCTTTGGGACTGTTAGTCGGCTTTTTCTATCCTTGGATTGGAGCGTTAGCTGCAGGCGGATTATCTCTACAAATGGCTTGTGGTCTAACTGTCCGTATTCGGATCAAAGATAGTATTATCCAATGCGCACCCGCGATGTTTTATTTATTGCTTTGCGCATGGCTTGCAAAGCAGTTACTAGGTGTACCAGTTTAGGGCTTAGTTAATAATTCGCTAGACATTAATAACATACGGGTTGGCTTGTGCGCACTAGTTTATTTAAGAAGTAGCAATACCAAACAAAGCAAGAGCAAGGTTACAGATGGTACCGCTTTTATTAATGGGTCGCGAATCTTCAGGTGCATCGCAAAGGCGCCCGCCATGAGTGCAGCAAGCAAGAGCGCCCCAAAATCTACTAAGTTTTCAAAGTATAGTCCGACAAGTAATAACGCGGCAGCAGTAAGTTTAAGAGCTCCAATAATATAGTAGAAAAAGTCAGGAAGATTGTACGCTCGAAATTCTTCACGTAATGTAGGGGATCCTCCACCTCGATAGGGAGTAACTTTGGTTCGACGCAGTAACCACACATTTAAAATACCGAGTCCGAGGATTAGTTGTATTGCTGGTGCTAGGTATTCCATATGAGTTAAGCCTGATTATTGTGAGGGAATTGACAATGTTTTTGTGAAGTCTTTATTCGCTTATAAAGCTAGTTCGATAAGGGGTAATTGCCACAGTACCCGCTCGCCGCTGTTATTTTTAACCAGCGTGGGCCACTCTCTTGTTAGACTACCAAGCGTCATTAGTTTATCTGGACCCCATCCTTTTGGCGTAATTTCCTGTACTTTATATTGTGCGCCTCCATTTGGCGGGCGAGAGACTAAATAAAAGGACTTTGTTTCACCTTTCGGGCTATTGGGTATAATCACTGCAGGGTTTCGCCGAAATGCTAGTTTGAGCATGAGGCGTCCATCACGGCGCGCTGTATCATCTGCAAAGGATCGATCTTCTAGGGTGTCATAGCGGTTACACCAAATTAGATCAAATCCAATAGACTGAGATTTTAGAGTATTATATAAATCC
>JAYYDJ010000046.1:0-7564 GCA_036160955.1 Verrucomicrobiota bacterium
AACTATTTCTTGTACGCCTCCTAAAGCGACCCGAAAACCTGTCATTACTTCATCGAATATTAACACGCTATCATATGCGGTGCACAGTTTACGTAATAATTCTAAATAGCCTGTATCTGGCATAATTAGTCCGCAGTTTGCTGGATAGGGCTCGACTATTATAGCTGCTATTTCACTACCTTGCTCATTAAATATAGCCTGCACTGCAGCAGAGTCATTATAATCAAGTACTATGGTTTCGGCTGCAAATCCTGCAGGTATTCCAGAGCTATCCGGATGTCCAAGTGTTAATGCTCCAGAGCCTGCTTTTACTAAGAGGGAATCTACGTGCCCGTGGTAGCATCCTGTGAATTTGATTACCTTATCTCTTCCAGTGAACCCCCTAGCTAGACGAATTGCTGACATAGTTGCCTCTGTGCCACTATTACACATACGTAACTTCTCTAGTGAGGGGACACAATCTACTAAAAGCTCAGCCATCTGAACTTCATAAGGATTAGGTGTTCCAAAACTGGTGCCTTTATCAAGTGCTTCAATGATGGCGTTCCTGATGTCCGGGTCATTATGGCCATGGATAGATGGTCCCCATGTACAGACAAAATCGATGAGCTGCCTTCCATCTGCAGTAAACAAACGTGCTCCTTGTGCGCTTTCTGTGAAGAAAGGACTTCCACCGACAGAGCGAAATGCACGTACCGGTGAATTAACGCCTCCTGGTAGGAGATCTTGGGCGCGCTTGAAAAGACTTGTTGAGATGTCCATTTACTTTGAAAATTTGTAATGCAGGCAGAGTAGGTATATAGACCATTAATTTAGTTCACATACTTTTGGACTATAGGTATTCTTCTTCCCGTACCAAATGCAAGTGCTGTAATTTTAAGTCCTGGAGCAGCCTGTTTTCGTTTATATTCATTGAGATCAACTTTCCGCACTATATCATTTACAGTGGATTTATCGTAACCTTTTTTAATGATTTCATCTCTTGAAAGACCTTCTTCGACATATAGCTGCAGAATTCCATCAAGAATTGGGTACTCTGGTAATAAATCTTCATCTACTTGATTGAGACTAAGCTCAGCAGAAGGTGCTTTATTTAACGTATTAATAGGTATAATTTCTTTTTCTCGATTTATGTACCTAGCAAGTGCGTAAACTTTCATTTTTGGTAGGTCAGATATAACTGCTAATCCTCCACACATATCTCCATATAATGTGCAATATCCAACTGAAATTTCACTTTTGTTTCCGGTCGTGAGTAGTAAAGTTCCAAACTTATTCGAAATCGCCATTAATATCAGGCCGCGTGCGCGTGCTTGTATATTCTCTTCAGTAACATCCCTGACGCTTCCTCTAAACATATTAGTCAAAGCCTCTTCGCAAGCACTAACAGTATTTTCAATGGATACTTCGTGGTACGTAATAGAAAGATTGTCTGCTAATTTTTTTGCATCATCACGACTGTGCTGGCTAGATATTTCAGAAGGTAGAGCAATGCCAATTACGTTTTCAGCGCCAAATGATTCAACTGCTAGTGCGCAAACTACAGCAGAGTCAATCCCACCAGATAGTCCTATTAGGGCTTTAGAAAATCCACTTTTTAAGGCGTAGTCGCGAAGCCCTAAAATCAAAGCAGCATAGGTGGCTGCATTTCCTACTAAATTGTAGGAATCTGCAAATTTCGGTACAGAACGTTTATCACTGATATCGATTATGGATAAATCCGGTTGAAAACTAGCTAAACCTCCTATGATTCCACGTTCTGGGCAACTAACCATGCTGCAGCCGTCAAAAATCAGTTCGTCATTTCCACCTACTGCGTTACAATAGACTACAGGGCAGTTACAGCGCTCGCCTGCCTCTAAAACAAGTTGTTCTCTTTTCTGTGTTTTACATGAATGCCATGGACTAGCTGACAGATTTATTAATAGTTCTATACCTTCAGTTTTTAGTATTTCGATTGGATCTTTTTGGTAGCGACGCTTATTAGGCATTGAGGAGGGCACCCAAATGTCTTCGCAAATAGTAATTCCAATACGTTTACCGGCCCAATTATAAATTAATGGAGAGGAAGCGGGTTCGAAATACCTATCTTCATCAAATACATCGTACGATGGTAATAGCGACTTTCGCGCAATGGCGCGTATGATTCCGGATTCACACCATGCAGCTGAATTAAAATAGGATCTACCAGCATTTGCCTCAATTCGAATTTCAGGATAACCAATGATTGCAGGTACTGCGCCTATTACTTCACTCGCGATTTGATCGAGTGAATGTTGTGTATCTGCACCAAATCGACTTTTAAAAAGTAAATCACGAGGTGGATATCCACTCAGCGCTAATTCTGGAAAAACAACAATATCAGCCCCTTCATTTACTAACGAACGGTAAGCATCAATAATGAGTTGTGAATTCCCGCTTAAGTCACCAACCGTAGTGTTAATTTGTGCGATTCCGATCTGCATAGACGTTTATAATCTCGTTTTTAAGCTTGGATGCAAGCTCACCTACAAAATCTTTTTTATAACTAATTATATAAATAATATGGCGTTGCTGATAGATACAGTAAAAGTTATTGTCTCTATTAACAATCACTCATCTTATGTGAACTTTATGCAACTTCATCCATCTTATTTACTGCTAGCATCGAGCTCTCCTAGGCGCAGTGAATTACTCCGTCGAATGGGATTAAAGTTTCAGGTATTTCCCCCGGCAATTAAAGAGTGTGATCTATTCGATAATGGACCGGAGCAAATGGTTCTTAAAAATGCACGCTTAAAGGCAGATTCACTATCGAATGGCCGTTTTAAAGATGCTTTGGTTGTAGGCTCAGATACAACTGTTGCTCTTGATGGTATCGCCTTAGGTAAACCTTTAGATATTCCCTCAGCCCGTAAGATGCTTCAACAACTATCTGGTCGTCATCATACTGTTTATACTGCTGTTGCCCTTCGCTGGATAAATGGAAATTTCATTCATGAGTTCTATGAAAGTAGCCAAGTATATTTTAGAAATCTAGATTTAGCGACCATTGACCATTATTTTACGATAGTTAATCCGCTCGATAAGGCTGGTTCGTATGGAATACAGGCAGGTCGCGATTTAATTATTAAATCTGTCGAAGGTTCTATCGAAAACGTTATGGGATTGCCAACACAGAGTCTTACAAAAATTTTCAATCAACAGAATTTTAATTTTGCAGAATAAAGTACCAGTTTCTTGTATTAGATCATTAATAAGCGGTGATTCTGAAAAAAAGATTACTGCGTTCTTAATTAGTTTTATCGCTGGTATAATATTACATATTGTATGCTTAGAATATTTTCGTGATGTTATTGCAATAAGCAAAACTTTAGAGAAAAAAACGATTTTTAAAGTAGAGCTTATAGAGCCTTTACCAGAAGATCTTAGATTTGTTGAGGCAAACCCAGACATAGCAGAAAATGTCCCTGAAAGTACTAACCAATACTCCTATCGTAATCAACAAGCTGCTGATAATGATCCAAAATCTAATCGCCAGGATGCCCCCAAAGTTACGGGCAATAACAATAGTCAAAAAATAATACAGGGCCACGCGACCACACTGTTACCAATTCAATCTGGCTATTATAAAAATAAAAAGGGGCAAGAGAATGACCAGACTAGTCAAGAATACGTTTCTGATAAAAACAGTAGTGCGCAAGAATTTTCAAATGTGCAGCCTCCTAACAAGCCAAGTTTTTTACAGAATGATTCGACTCTTTTAGAGGATAATGGTAGTGGACTTATGCGCTTATCGAAGAAAGATCAATTTTTGAATTCCGAAAGTAAGAAAAATCCAAGAATTAATGTGTATCGCCATTCATTAAGCGCAAATACAGTTCTAGACAGTAATTCTATATCTACTAGCGATGGCCGTCCTGACGCTAGGGCCTTACCTCGAGCTAGGCCGCGTTTGTCTCCAGAACTATTACATGGTCCCTTGATGACTACTGCTGGATCTGCATCGCGGCAAGGTACACTAGCTATTGATTCAACTTTTAGTGAATTCGGTGAGTACCAGCAACAGTTCTATGCGGCTATCCAAAGTGGGTGGTATCAAGAAATTGACTTCTTTCAACCAATCGATACCGCCGCACGTGTTCAGATACGATTTACTCTGCTTGCTAACGGAAGCATCAAAGAACTAGAGACCCTTTATTCCAGCGCGGGAGAGATCGCTACAATCATTTGCGAGAATGCAATTTCTAAGCGTTCACCTTTTCGTAAGTGGACGCAGCAAATGATTCAAGTCTTTGGAAATGAAAAATCGATGCAGTTAGTATTTCACTACAAATAAGTATGACTGTTGAAAATTACAATAGTCTACCCTTGGGTCCTGGCGTTCACATACTAAATTCGAGTAAGGAGGGTTTGATAGCACTGTATAAACCTACAGGTGTTTTATCACATCCGAACATATGCGATGAAACCCACCGTTCACTGCTTAATGCTGATTATAATTATGACGATGAAGTATATGTGTACAGAAATGAAGGTATGAAATGTCATGTATGGTTGATTAATCGCTTAGACTCTCCGACTTCTGGGATAATTTTAGTCGCAGTAAATAGTGATGTCGCGAAATTGGTTAAACTACAATTTGCTAATCATAAAGTAGCAAAGACTTACTACGCATTGGTAAAGCATCGAATGAAATCAATTAAGGGCAATTGGATTGATCAAATTACAAGAAGTGTCCATAATAAGCGAATTAATCGGCCAAATACAATTACAGCTAAAACACGTTTCCAAGCCATAAAAAGTCCGAATGGTGGCTTCCCAATAACTCTACTTAAACTTTTTCCTCTTACTGGGCGCAACCATCAATTAAGGGTACAATGCCAACTTCACGGACATCCTATTGTTGGTGATCGTACATATGGAAGCTTTAGTTTTAATCGCGAAGTTGCTAAGGAAACAGGAAAGAGAAGACTTATGCTCCATTGTGCTGAAACCTCAGTTAGTTACTTCCAGAATGGTAAAATGATTAATTTTATAGCAAAGGCTGCGTTACCTGAAGATTTTCAGGATGTTCTTCGTTTTCGACTTGGCACAAGACGGGTGCATGATGAAATAAACAAAAAATCACTTAAGGATAAGTTGGCGGGTCGTCGATTTAGGAAATAACTTCTTACTGCTCATAGCTACAGTTTTGGGTGCATGCGCCATAAGTGATATGTTGGAGATAATTTCATCCAATAATGGACTCTTTGTTAGCCATCAAGAGTTGTAATTTTTATGTACTGTGGTAGGTTTAATATCTATTGTATTTGTGCTTTTTTAAGATTTTAATTAGTTATTGATATAGTGATTGCACCAACTCCATTTGACGTAGAATCAGTCCGTTCGGATTTTCCAATCCTAGCGTCAACAGTGCATGGTAAGCCACTTTCTTACTTAGACAGTGCTGCAACATCCCAAAAGCCACAGTCAGTTGTTAGCGCTATAGAAAAGTACTATGCGCTTGAAAATGCTAACATCCATCGTGGATTACACTATTTAAGTGAGAAGGCAACAAATGCTTACGAATCCACTAGGGTACAAGTAGCTGATTATATTGGAGTTAGTGATTCAGACACCATCATATTTACACGTGGTGCAACCGAGAGTATAAATATAATTGCAAATGGTTTTGTTGAGAGTGTTTTACAAAAAGGTGATGAAATTTTAATTTCTCATATGGAGCATCATGCTAACATTGTACCTTGGCAGATAGCCTGTGAAAAAACTGGAGCAATTTTGAAGGTTTCGCCAGTTAACGAGGATGGTTCACTTGATTTAGTTGCTATGGAGCATTTAATTAATGAGCGAACTAAGTTACTGGCTATTGTGCACGTTTCAAATTCGCTAGGTACCGTAAATCCCGTAGAAGAAATTATTAAAATTGCCCACGCCAACGCAGTACCCGTTCTTTTAGATGGTTCTCAAAGTGTGCCGCATCAAACAGTGGACATCAGTAAGATTGGCTGTGATTTCTTTGTTTTTTCAGGTCATAAGATCTTGGGCCCGACCGGTATCGGTGTGCTGTGGGCAAAGCGTAAATGGTTGGAGCAATTTCCTCCTTACCAAAGCGGGGGTGATATGATCGAGAAGGTTGATTTTGATGGAACAACCTACAAGGCAATTCCTGGAAAGTTTGAAGCAGGAACTCCTCACATAGCGGGAGTTATCGGTTTATCTGCTGCTTTAAGATATTTAAATGATTTGGATCGCTTAGGTGCCTACCGCCATGAACAAGAACTCTTATCTTTAGCAACAGAACAACTACAAGATATCAATGGATTACGTATTATTGGCACTGCTTCACCAAAAGCATCTGTTATTTCTTTTATATTCGATGGTATCCATGCTCACGATATTGGTACTTTTTTAGATGCTGATGCAATTGCTATTAGATCTGGGCATCATTGTACTCAACCTCTATTAAAGCGTTTTGGTGTTCCGGCAACAGCTCGTGCTTCATTTGCATTTTATAATAATAATGATGATGTAGATCGTTTAGTGAAGTCGCTAAAAAAGCTGAAGAAGTTCTTTACCTAAACCACTAGGACATTGATTGGTTAGCTCAGCAATATAGAATGGATTATGTATGAGAAACGACTCCCTTGACGAGTTATACCAGTCTATAATAATAGAACATAATAAGCGGCCAAGCAATTATGGTCATTTAGATTGTGCGACTCACACAGCAGAAGGCTATAATCCTCTCTGTGGAGATAAGTGTACGGTACACTTAAACGTAGTTGATCAGTCAATTGAAGCTATTAAATTTGAAGCAGCATGTTGCGCTATTTGTAAAGCATCGGCTTCAATGATGACGAATGCCTTACTGGGTAAAAGCCTAGCGGAAGCGGATAAATTTACCCATCACGTAGATCGTATTTTATCAGATGAGAATGTAGATAATTTAGAAAGTCACGATGAATTAGTTTCTCTAAATGGTGTGAGGAACTTTCCTTCACGAATAAAGTGCGCATCGTTACCATGGCACACATATCAGGCTGCAATTAGCCAAAAAAGTAGGGCAGTGCTAGAATAAGGCATTAGCTTACTATGTTATTTAGAAGTTATCTTCACCTTCTAATGCTAGTGTTACTGTAATATTCAAGAAGGTTAATTCACCCATAGATTCGCAGTTTTGAAAGCGTTTATCGTTATGCATTTGCGCTAGTTCTCTCCTTAATTGCTTAACTTTATCTTTACTTGATATTTGGTCAGTGCACATGCAATTACGTAAATGTCGTATTCTATATCTAGAAAAGTTTAGGCGACGTTTTATTAGGCTGCGTTCTTCACGTTGATACTGCCGACTAGTCTCCACATTTATAAGCTCAGTGCAGAGGCGCACTACAGGGAAATTATTTTTAAAAAACTGAGGCAAGTACAATGAGCGACGCCCCTCATAGCTTTGTTGGTCAAAGTCGATCGCGCGTACTCGGTATTGATTTTGCTCAAAGTCTGGTGTCACTTCTACAACATAATTGTAAGCCCTCATGTCCCCTAGTAGTCGCACGAAACAGCGTTCATTAAATTTTATAAACTC
>JAYYDJ010000047.1:0-55893 GCA_036160955.1 Verrucomicrobiota bacterium
ATGGGCAAAGGCTCGGTTTGCTTGAGCCATTCGGTGGGTCTCTTCCTTTTTCTTAACAACTGCGCCTGTATTGTTATAAGCATCAACAATTTCATCTGCAAGAGCTTCTGCCATTGGCACACCCTTACGCTTACGCGCAGACGCAACCATCCAACGAAAGGCTAAGCTTTGCTGGCGCTCAAAAGTGACTTCAACGGGAACCTGGTACGTTGCCCCACCAACGCGGCGACTCTTTACCTCGAGCTTTGGGCGAACATTTTCAAGAGCACCCATCACTAGATCGACTGGATCACCCTTTTCTAGCTTCTCGCTTACCTTCTGGAAAGCAGTGTATACTATACGTTGAGCAAGAGTACGTTTACCGCGCTCCATAATCATATTCACCAAAGTGGTGACTAGTGTACTGTTGTAACGCGGGTCCGGAATAATTGGACGTTTAGCAGCTTGGCGGCGACGAGACATATAAAATAAATAGCTAAAGTTAATTGTTTAGAAACCTGAAAAAGAATACTAGGATTTAGGTCTCTTCACACCATATTTGGAGCGACTACGGCGACGCTTTTCGACTCCTTGGCAGTCTAAAGTGCCACGTACTATGTGGTAACGCACACCAGGTAAGTCCTTCACTCGTCCACCACGCACAAGTACTATACTGTGCTCCTGCAAGTTGTGCCCTTCATCGGGAATATACGCAATTACCTCGATACCTGTAGTCAATCGTACCTTAGCTACCTTACGAATAGCTGAGTTGGGCTTTTTTGGCGTACGAGTCATGACTTGTACACAGACGCCACGGCGGAAGGGATTGTTTTTAAGCGCCCGCGACTTCGATTGTGCTTTTTGCACAACACGAGGATTACGTACAAGTTGATTAATAGTTGGCATGTATTTTAGTCACTAAATTTTTAGAAAGACGCAGAAAGTAGCGTTTCGGTTCCTTCGTGCAAGATTTTTTGTAGCGATATTTTAAGTGATTTATTTGCTGAAAGCATAAGGGGCCAAGCAAATGTAAGAACAATTTATCCGGTCTCCTCCTCCGATACTTCAGAATTGATCGACTCGTTAGTCGTAGAAGATACATCTATATCTTCTGTAGATCCTTCACCCAACTGAGTCGAACCTTCGCTTGGAAACTCTGGTGCTGGGGTAGAAACACCCTCAATTCGCTCAGAAGCTTCTTCCAAAGAAAGCTTTTCCATTTCCGCTCCAAGCGTGTCAATACGTAAGTTTCGGTAAGCCGGTAGACCTGTACCAGCAGGAATCAAATGACCCATTATGACATTTTCCTTGAACCCCCTGAGCTCGTCACTCTTACCAAGTGTAGAAGCATCTGTAAGTACTCGTGTTGTCTCCTGGAAAGAAGCAGCAGAGATAAACGACTCTGTTTCAATCGATGCTTTGGTAATACCAAGTAAAACTGGCTCACCTTCAGCTGGCTTACCACCTGCCTCATCAATTTCATCGTTTGCTGTCATGAACTCATAACGATCCACTTGTTCTCCCCAGAAAAATTCTGAATCTCCTGGATCTGTAATCCGTACTTTCTTCAGCATTTGAGATATAATAACCTCAATGTGCTTATCGTTGATAGTAACCCCTTGTAAGCGATAAACCTTCTGGATTTCAGCGATCAAGTAATCTTGAACAGCGGAGGGTCCTAAAATCTCTAATATTTCATGCGGGTCTGCACCACCATCCGTCAGATTCTGACCCTTATGCACCAAGTCACCAACTTGAACTGTGAGTTGCTTGCCGTGTGGAATTAAGTGTGCTTCTTCTTGATCTGTTTCAGGATCCGTAACAAGAAGCTTCTTTTTGCCACGAACAGTTCCGTCGAGAGAAACTACACCATCTATCTTGGCCATTTCCGCTGCCTCCTTGGGACGGCGCGCCTCAAATAGCTCAGCAACTCGTGGTAGACCTCCAGTGATGTCTTGAGTCTTTGATGCCTGACGAGGCGTTTTGGCTAACATAGAGCCAGGAGCAATTTCGTCATTTTCATTAACAGCAACTTGAGCACCCGTTGGAATAGCATAAGTTGCTATCATCTTACCACTATCGTCGAGAATCTCAACCTGTGGGTTTAGGTCGTCCTTATGCTCAATAACAATAGTCGCAATACGACCAGTTGACTCGTCGAGCTCTCGCTTTACAGTAACCCCTGGTATCATATCACTAAAACCAATACGGCCGGCTTTTTCAGATAAAATTGGAATATTATGCGGATCCCACATCGCGAGAACTTCGCCTTTCTTAATTACTTCACCATCGCCCTTGGTCAGTAACGAGCCTACCACGATCTTATAGATTTCAATCTCACGATCATCCGCATCTAAAATTTGTACCGATCCAGTCTTATTCAAGACAATATTAGCACCTTCAGCAGTCTGCACAATACGCAGCCCTTTATATTTAACCTTACCACCAGTGCGAATCTTGATCTCAGGATTTTTCAAGACACCAGATGCAATACCACCAATGTGGAAAGTACGCATAGTTAACTGTGTGCCAGGCTCTCCAATTGACTGTGCTGCAACTATCCCTACAGAAGATCCCCGCTCAACCATTGAACTAGTGGCTGGGTTAATGCCGTACTCAAGTGCGGTAATACCAACCTTCTTTCGAGAGGTAAGAGATGAGAGCACCTTGACGCGTTCAACACCAACTTCTTCAATCTTTGCTGCTATTTCTTCGGTAATTAATTCACCATTAGCAACAAGCATCTCATCAGGACTTAGCGGATTATTTATATCATTCGATGAGCAACGTCCAACGATGCGGTCATACAAAGAAACGATTTCATCATCACCTTCGTAAATAGCGTATTTCCAAACGCCATCTCGATTACCATCATCAGTTTCTTCAATAATGCAGTCCATAGCTACATCACATAATTTTCTTGTCAGATAACCTGCATCCGCAGTCTTCAGAGCGGTATCGGCCAGACCTTTACGCGCTCCGTGTGTCGAAATAAAATACTCTAAAACCGATAGCCCCTCGCGGAATGAAGACAGAATCGGGCGCTCAATAATTTCACCAGAAGGCTTCGCCATTAATCCACGAGTTCCACACAACTGACGAACCTGTTGTTTGTTACCGCGCGCCCCTGAGTCCATCATTAAATAGACTGGGTTGACGCTGTCTTTTCCACCATTGTGCTGAAGCTCATCAAACACTGCCTTGGCAATTTCATCCGTTGTCCCAGTCCAGATATCAATGATCTTATTGTAGCGCTCTCCTTCGGTAATGATGCCCTTGTTGTATTGACCCTCAACCTCATCGATTTTCTTACGCGCCGCAGCAACAATAGCAGGCTTCGCTACAGGAATGATCATATCATCGATTCCAATTGATACACCCGCCTTAGTAGCTATCTTAAAGCCAACATCCTTAAGCGTATCAAGTGTCGTTACAGTACGCGCTTTACCGACTGTTTTGTATGTATTAAGAATAATATCACCCAGTTTGCCTTTCGGAACTGGCATATTGATGAAGCCTATTTCATTCGGCCATATGGTGTTAAAAATAACACGTCCTACGGTAGTAAGTATAACCTTTTTATCAGTAGTCCCGTATACAGCTCCTTCTTCTTCGAAATCAGGATTGATATAGTTAATCCAGTCATGAACACGTAATGCACCGTCCGCCATAGCAGTCTCAACTTCTTCAGCGTTTACTAGCAGAGGAAGGCGCTTATCTGAAGATGGCTTCTTGCGAGGCTGCACTGTGAGAAAGTAAGAACCCAATACGATATCCTGAGAAGGCGTCAAAATCGGCTTACCAGACGATGGAGAAAAGATGTTATGTGTAGCCATCATCAAGGTCTTCGCCTCGAGTATTGACTCCAAAGATAACGGTACATGAACAGCCATTTGATCCCCATCAAAATCTGCGTTGTAAGCAGTACATACAAGTGGATGTACGCGAATAGCATCGCCCTCAATTAGAACAGGCTCAAATGCCTGAATAGAGAGGCGGTGCAAAGTAGGTGCACGATTTAGTAAGACAGGATGACCCTTTGTAACTTCTTCAAGTATATCCCAAACTTCGGGAGATTGCTTCTCAATCATTTTTCGAGCACCCCTAACGGTGTGCACGAAGCCCAATTCTTTTAAGCGTCTTATAATGAATGGTTCAAATAAAACCAGTGCCATTTTCTTAGGTAAACCACACTGATTGAGCTTTAGTTCAGGACCGGTAACAATAACTGAACGACCCGAATAGTCGACTCGCTTGCCCAATAAGTTCTGGCGGAATCGTCCTTGCTTACCTTTGAGCATATCAGACAAAGATTTAAGCGGTCGATTGCCCGCGCCTGTAACTGCACGACCATGTCGACCATTATCAAAAAGAGCGTCCACTGCTTCTTGCAACATACGCTTTTCATTGTGAATAATCACATCGGGCGTCTTAAGCTGTAATAGATTTTTTAAACGATTGTTACGGTTAATGACGCGGCGGTACAGATCATTGAGATCAGAAGTAGCAAATCGACCCCCTTCAAGTGGGACTAAGGGACGTAAGTCAGGTGGAATAACTGGCAAAGCTTCTAATACCATCCACTCAGGGCGAGTCCCAGACTGCATAAAGCCTTGTATTGTTTTTAGACGCTTTGAAATTTTCTTCTTAATTTGCTTTGAACGTGTCGCATGCATCTGCTCGTGCAATTCAGCCACTGTGGACTCAAGGTCGACTCTAGTTAAAGCATCTCGTACAGCCTCGGCACCCATACCGGCAACAAAAGAATCCTCACCATACTCATCTTGAGCCTGTAAAAACTCTTGCTCAGTAAGCAACTGACGCTCCTCAAGAGGTGTCTTGCCAGGATCAATTACAAGATGATTTTCATAGTAAATTACACGCTCTAAATTACGAGCAGTAATATCAAGAAGTAGTCCTAGACGACTCGGCATGCTCTTTAAGAACCATATGTGAGAGACTGGTACGGCCAATTCGATGTGCCCCATACGATCACGGCGCACTCTTGATACTGTAACCTCAACACCGCATCGATCACAGATTACACCTTTATACTTAATGCGCTTATACTTTCCGCAGGCGCATTCGTAGTCACGTACGGGGCCAAAGATCCGCTGACAAAAAAGTCCGCCCGGCTCCGGCTTGAAGGTACGGTAATTAATAGTTTCAGGATTCTTAACCTCTCCTCTAGACCACTCGCGGATGGATTCCGGCGAGGCAACGGTAATGCTGACTCGGTCAAAGGACTTTGTGGCTTCGTAACCTAGGACGTCGCGTGCTACTTCAGTACTCATTTTTTTTTAAATTTATTTTGAAATTTTCAGTTAATTAATCTTTAGGCATCAACAGCTGTGGTAGCAGAAGAGAGATCGAAATCTCCTCCTGAACTAAGACGTACATCAAGGCAAAGACTTTGGATTTCCTTCATCAAAACGTTGAACGATTGAGGCGTCCCCGCTTGTAAGCTATTATCCCCCTTTACGAGAGATTCATAAATGCGTGTACGGCCAGCAACATCATCGGACTTAACAGTCAGCAATTCCTGCAGAGTATACGCTGCCCCATAAGCTTCTAGTGCCCACACTTCCATTTCACCGAAACGTTGTCCACCGTACTGAGCCTTGCCCCCTAGAGGTTGCTGCGTAATAAGCGAATAAGGACCGACCGCACGTGCGTGAATCTTAGAGGCAACCAAGTGATTTAACTTTAGCATGTACATGTATCCAACCACGACCTCTTCATGAAGTTGTTCGCCAGTAAGACCGTCATATAGCATACTCTTACCAGTAGAAGGAAGGCCTGCTTGATCCAAATAGCCACGAACATGTTTTTCGCTAATTCCATCAAACACTGGAGTTGCCATTTTTAAGCCTAGTTTTTTACAGGCCCAACCTAAATGGGTCTCTAAAACCTGCCCCACATTCATGCGAGATGGAACCCCGAGTGGATTTAGGCAGATTTCCACAGGCGTACCATCTGGTAAATGAGGCATATCCTCCTCTGGTACTATTTTGGCGACTACTCCCTTATTTCCATGACGACCAGCCATTTTATCACCAACTTGCATTTTACGCTTTTTGGCAATGTAGACCTTCACGCTCTTCACAACACCTTGATCTGCGTCTTCTCCAGTCTCCACTCCCTCAATTTTTCGCTCCCTATCATAATCAATCTCGTCAAACTTGCCTTGGTAGTTACTAACGATCTCCATTATCTTAATCTTTACTGGCGATGGATCAATCTCGATATGTTTAGAAACTGCTGATAGGCGGCGAAGCAAAGTCTTTGTAATCTTACGATTCGCAGGAATAATTGTTTCATCAGTTTCGCCATTTTTAACATCAAGCGGAATCTTTTCACCAAGTAGGATATTCGATAAAGCTTCGGTCAAATCTTCGCGTAGTTTATCGCTTTGTGAGCGGTACTCTTCATTGATTTTCTTTATTTGACGACGCCGATCAGAAGCCGACATTTGCTCAGGCTCTCCATCAATGCGAGCCGAAACTTTAACATCCATAATAATGCCGCGAACACCCGAAGGAACAACTAATGATGTATCTTTTACATCGGCTGCTTTCTCTCCGAAGATTGCGCGCAGAAGTTTTTCTTCTGGGGCAAGTTCAGTCTCGGATTTGGGCGTGATTTTACCCACTAAAATATCACCTGGTTTGACTTCTGCACCAACGCGAATGACACCATCATGATTTAGGTCCTTGAGGGCTTCTTCACCAACATTAGGAATATCTCGTGTAATTTCCTCTGGTCCTAGTTTCGTATCACGCGCAGTAACCTCAAACTCATCCACGTGAATTGAAGTAAAGATGTCTTCTTTAACAATCTTTTCTGAAATCAAGATAGCATCTTCAAAATTATATCCATTCCATGGCATAAATGCCACGAGTATATTTCGTCCAATTGCTAAATCTCCACCGTCAGTAGAAGCGCCATCAGCAAGAATATCACCTTTTTTAATATGCTGCCCTTTATGAACAATTGGCTTTTGATTAAAGCAAGTGCCTGCATTCGAACGCATAAATTTACGTAAGTTATAGACATAAATTTCTTTTTTAGAATCCGTCTTAATATCTTTAGAACGTACAGGCAGTTCGCCATCCTTAGTAATAACAATCTGATTGGCATCTACTGCTGCAACAATCCCATCGATGTCTGCAACTTCAACTGTTTTGGAGTCAACTGCTACTCGCTTTTCGATACCAGTACCGACAAAAGGGGCTTCAGATTGTAGTAAGGGCACTCCTTGACGTTGCATATTAGATCCCATCAACGCGCGGTTTGCATCATCGTGCTCCAAGAATGGGATTAAGCCTGCAGCAACTGATATAAGCTGCTTGGGGGATACATCCATGTAATTGACATCCTCACCTGTAACTTCAAGAACCTCGTCTTCACGACGACAAGTCACGCGACCAATTAATTTTCCATTTTTATCAATTTCTGAATTTGCCTGTGCGATCAGATGATTCTCCTCTTGGTCCGCATTTAAGTATTCCACCTCTTCGAGAACCTTACCCTTTAAGACTCGTCGATAAGGAGTTTCGATAAAGCCAAACTCATTGATGCGTGAATACAGTGATAAAGAATTGATAAGACCAATATTTGGACCCTCGGGTGTTTCAATCGGACAAATTCTACCATAGTGCGAAGGGTGTACGTCTCGAACTTCAAATCCTGCGCGCTCGCGATTCAAGCCACCAGGACCTAAGGCGGATAAACGACGCTTGTGAGTTAACTCAGCAAGAGGATTAATTTGGTCCATAAACTGGGATAACTGACTGCGAGCAAAAAAGTCGCGAATCACAGTGCTCAAAGCTTTCGGATTGATCAATTTCTGCGGACTGATCGAGTCTACACTTTGATCATAGAGTGTCATGCGCTCTTTTACTAATCGTTCCGTACGTGCAAGACCAACTCGGCACTGATTTGCCATAAGCTCCCCTACCGTACGCACTCGACGACTGCCTAAATGATCGATGTCGTCAAGAGTACCATCTCCACGCTTTAATCGAGTGAGGTATTTAGTGGCTTCTACTACATCTTGAGCGCCAATAACTCGAAACTCTAGATCCGTATCCATTTTAAGCTTCTGATTGAGCTTATAACGACCGACACGACCGAGATCGTAACGTCTTGGATCTTGGAAAAGACGCTTTAGCAATGCTTTTGCGTTGGCTGTTGTCGGCGGTTCCCCGGGACGTAAGCGCTTGTATATATCCTTTAGCGCTTCTTCTTCATTTTGAGTAGGATCTTTTTTCAGGCAACGAATGATCGCACCATCATCAACAGTGGTATCTATCGCAACGACTTTCTTAAGACCCGCCTTTTGGAAAGAGCGAACAATTGTCTTAGTAAGAGGTTCAAAGGCACGCGCCAATACGACACCCTTGTCGGCATCCACAATATCTTCAGTGAGCACGAGGTTTGATACTGAATCACGCTTTAACGCCTCAGTCACAGTAATTTCGTCGAGACTGTAGAATAAATTTAATATATCTGCGTCAGAACTATATCCCATCGCGCGTAGCAAAGTAGTTAGTAAAAACTTACGACGGCGACGGCGGCGATCTAGGTACACATAGAGTAAATCATTTTGATCAAATTGAACTTCGAGCCATGTTCCTCGATCCGGAATAATGCGAAAAGCATGCAAGGTCTTGCCAGAAGTGTGAACGCTCTCCTCGAAGGCGATCCCTGGGGAGCGATGCAATTGACTGACAATTACTCGCTCGGCGCCATTAATGATGAAAGAACCACGCTCGGTAATCATTGGGAGTTCACCCATATAAATTTCTTCGTCCTTGATGTGATCTTCTTCACGCAATCGCAATTTTACATAAAGCGAGGCGGAATATGTCACTCCCTCACGAATAGCTTCTATTTCAGACTCGCGCGGTGCTGTCACATTGTAACTTACATACTCAAGATGACAGCGACTATCATAACTTTCGATTGGAAAGACCTCAGAAAAAACCGCCTCTAAGCCAACCTGCTTACGCTGATTGTATGCGATGTCCATTTGTAAAAATTCTTTGAAGGAGTCGATCTGATTTTCAATCAGATTCGGTGGTTGAATGACTTCCTTGATTTGCCCGAAATTAATGCGATCTGACATAATGATGTCTGGTATGACGGTGATAAGTGAGTGGTGGATTAAAGAAATGCCGTGTGAATTGGCGGAAAGACAAAAACAGCTAAGCTAGACTCACTTTGTTGAAAGTGAGTCCACTTAACTGTGTAAAATAGATTATTTAAAAAAATGATCTTAATATATGGTTACTTGAGTTCAGCTTTGGCACCAGTTGCTTCAATCTTCTTAACGATTTCAGCAGCTTCGTCCTTTGAGGCAGCCTCCTTTACAGGCTTAGGAGCACTTTCAACAAGGTCTTTTGCTTCCTTTAGACCGAGACCTGTAATAGCACGAACTTCCTTAATGACAGCGATCTTATTACTGCCGACTTCGGTCAAGATGACATCGAATTCATCTTTTTCCTCAGCAGCGACAGCATCACCTCCGGCAGCAGCACCAGCAGCAGCGGCAACAGCGACAGGAGCGGCAGCACTGACGCCCCACTTTTCTTCGAGTTCTTTAACTAAATCAGCAACTTCTAACACTGTCTGTGCAGAAAGCCACTCAACGACTTGTTCTTTTGTTATATCGGACATGATTTTTTAACTTTCAATTAGCTAGTACCCAGTTTGGGAAGTTTAAGAGGTGTAACCCTCCTAGCTGGATTTTCGGTTGATGTTGTTTTTGTGCATACGACCGAATAGACCGAATGCAATATATTATTATTAAGAATTAATTATTATAATTAGCTGTCCCCGTTTTCCTTGCGGACTTTAGCTTGAAGAATATTGACTACATTTTGCGGCACAGCATTTAGAACGCGAACCAGACCAGTGCCTGGTTGAGTAAGGAGTCCTAGTAGTTGCGCACGAAGCGACTCAAGGCCTGGAAGTTTTGCGAGAGCTTCAATCTGAGCCTTATCCAAAGCTTTCTCATTGAGTATACCAGCCTTGATTTCAACCTTCTCTTTTTTCTTAAAGAAGGTTCCAAGTGCCTTGGCAACACCCGAAGGATTGTTACCTCCAACAATAATGGCAGTTGGTCCAGTCAAGTGTTCCGCCATATCGGGTAGCGCCTTAGACTCTGCAGCCACGCCAAAAATAGTATTTTTAACTACGTGAAATTCCGCATCATGTTCTGCTAATTGTGCTCGTAATTCAGCAATTTCATCAACAGTAATACGATCGTAATTGGTCAGATATACATATTCTGATTTGTTGAGGTGCTCGTTTACCTCTTCAACAAGATATTTTTTTTCTGGTCTCATTTTATTAGTCCCTCGTTAGCTCTTGTTGTAAGGAGTTACATCTACTTTAACGCTCGGGCTCATCGTAGAGCTAATGGCAAGGCTTTTGATAAATTTGCCTGTTGTACCCTTCGGCTTAGCTTCCAAAAGCGAACGAATTGCTGCGTCCGCATTTTCAGCGACTTTATCGGTACTGAACGAACGCTTGCCGACTATGATGGCTACATTGGCAGTCTTATCCATCTTAAATTCAACACGGCCACCCTTTACTTCATTAATGCCTGCAGGAATATCGTCAGTAACTGTACCGGACTTAGGATTTGGCATGAGGCCGCGAGGTCCAAGTACGCGAGCAACTTTGCGCACACTCTTCATTGCGCTCGTGGTAGAAAGTGCGACATCAAAATCTGTCCAACCACCAGAAACTTTCTCAATAAGATCCTCTAAACCAGCTTCATCTGCTCCCGCAGCTTTTGCTTCTTCTGGATTTTCTGTGAAAACGATAACGCGTACTGTCTTTCCGCTTCCATGCGGAAGTTTTAGTGTACCGCGCACCATTTGATCGCTCTTTCGTGGATCTACTGTAAGATGGGCATAAACTTCAACAGTTTCGTCAAATTTAGCTTTTGGTAGTGTATTTAGTAACGCAGACGCATCGGCGACCGAGTAGGTCTTCGTCATATCAGTCATATCGACTGCTTGACGGTAGCGCTTGCTTCCCTTGATTTGCTGGGTTGGCATGTTAATCTCCTCTAGGTTGGGTTAAAAATAATTTAATCGACGACTTCGAGCCCCATAGAACGAGCGGTTCCAGCAATTATATTGTATGCTGCATCCACATTGTTGGCATTTAGGTCTTTCTTCTTAATTTCACAAATTTCAAGTACTTGCTTACGTGTCACTGTACCAACCTTGTCTCGGTTAGGTACTCCGGATCCTTTGGCAATCCCTGCTGCTTTTTTGAGCAGAACAGCAGCCGGTGGGCTCTTTAAAATAAATGTGAAAGAACGATCTGCATAGACAGTAATAACTACCGGCAAAATCATGCCTGCTTGATCCTTAGTCTTAGCATTAAACTCTTTACAGAATCCCATTATATTGACGCCTTGAGCACCTAGTGCAGGACCGACAGGGGGAGCTGGATTAGCAGACCCAGCAGGTAGTTGTAAACGGATTTCTCCTGTTACTTTCTTAGACATTAGCTTTCTTCAGTTCTCTGGACTTGCCAGTATTCAAGTTCAACAGGCGTATAGCGCCCAAAAATAGATACAGAAACTTTGAGTTTTCCTTTATCTGGATCGATATCTTCGATCTTACCGACTAGATTCATGAATGGTCCATCGTTAACCTTAACCATATCACCAACTTCGTATTCAATTTTTGGCTTTTCCTTACCTTCGGATTCCTCGACTTGGTTTATAATACGATCAATTTCAGACTTCTTCAGCGGTGACGGTCGATCGTTGCCGACAAAATTTATCACACCTTGTGCTTCACGAACAAAATACCAAGGCTTTTGCAGAAGGATGCCTTCATCATCATAGAGACGCATCTTTACGAAAACATACCCCGGATAAAACTTTCGAGTAATTGTCTTCTTTTTGCCATTTTTAACCTCAGTAATCGTCTCTGTTGGCATCAAAATCTCGAAAACATAATCCTCCATCTCCTCGATAGCGATGAACTTATCGAGATATTTCTTAGCCTTTTGCTCTTGGTTAGAGAGCGTGTGCACTGCAAACCACTGAGGGCCTGTTAATGTGGATAAGTTAGACATCTTGAGCTATAATTATGGTAACAAGAACGATATGTTTAAACAGTTAGGAAAATGCTTGTTAATCCTAACGCACCCAATCAGTGAGTAACTGAACACCGTTCATTAATGAAAAATCCGTCAGTGCAATAAAAGAACCCAGGAGCACAGTAGCTAGGAGAACCACGATAGTTGAGTCACGCAATTCCGTCTTGGTCGGCCAAGTGGCTTTCTTCAGTTCGGTCATCGTCTCTTTGTAAAAGAGACGAATACTAGTAAATGGATTTTTCATTATGATGAATGGCAGGAGAGGAGGGACTCGAACCCACAACTTACGGTTTTGGAGACCGTTGCTCTACCAATTGAACTACTCTCCTGTTTGGGCACCTGTTGTGGAGTTAAAGACAGTGAAGCCGAGAGATCTATCGAGCTCTCGGCATCCACTAGTAAATTGTTAATAAAGCCTATTTTTCAACCTCGGTGATACGCCCAGCACCAATAGTGCGGCCACCTTCGCGGATAGCAAAGCGTTGACCCGCTTCCATAGCAATGGACTTACCAAGCTCGACTGTAACCGTAATGTTGTCTCCTGGCATGACCATTTCAACACCATCTGGAGTCTTGATAATACCAGTTACATCAGCAGTACCGAAGAAGAATTGAGGGCGATAACCATCAAAAAATGGCGTATGGCGACCACCTTCGTCTTTTGAAAGGACATAAAGCTCAGCCTTGGCAGTCGTATGCGGAGTAATTGATCCTGGCTTAGATAAAACTTGGCCACGCTCAATCGCTTCTTTATCGATTCCACGAAGAAGTAGACCGACATTATCACCTGCCATGCCTTGATCGAGTTGCTTGCGGAACATTTCAACCCCTGTAACTGTGGTTTTCTGAGTGTCCGTCATTCCAACAATTTCGATTTCTTCACCAACTTTGACGAGACCGCGCTCAATTCGGCCTGTAGCAACAGTACCACGACCAGTAATGGAGAAAACGTCTTCTACAGACATAAGGAATGGCTTATCCACTTCTCGTGTTGGCTCAGCAATATCAGCATCAATTGCATCCATTAATTGTCCAATCGCTTCAACACCTTCTGGCTTCCCATCAAGTGCTGCTGTTGCAGAACCACGTACAATAGTGATGTCGTCGCCTGGATAGTCGTATTTGGAAAGAAGATCGCGCACTTCCATTTCAACGAGTTCTAGCAATTCTTCATCATCTAGTAAATCTACTTTGTTAAGCCACACAACGATGGCTGGAACTCCAACTTGGCGAGCCAGGAGAATATGCTCACGAGTCTGTGGCATAGGGCCATCTGCTGCAGAAACCACGAGTATAGCACCATCCATTTGGGCCGCGCCTGTTATCATATTTTTAACAAAATCAGCGTGTCCTGGGCAGTCAACGTGTGCATAATGTCGATTGTCCGTCTCGTATTCAACGTGTGCTACCGCAATCGTAACTGTTTTAGTTTCATCACGAACTGTACCACCCTTAGCGATGTCCGCATAGGATTTGAATTCCGCGAGGCCTTTGTCGGCTTGCACCTTGAGGATAGCAGTTGTTGTAGTTGTCTTACCATGGTCAATGTGACCGATCGTACCTACATTAACGTGTGGTTTGGTTCTTTCGAATGTTTCCTTAGCCATGTTTGGAGTTGTTTATAATTTAGAGATTGTGTTAGATATTATGTTCGTTGAGTGGAGCCCTCGAGCGGGATTGAACCGCCGACCTCATCCTTACCAAGGATGCGCTCTACCACTGAGCTACAAGGGCACATCATGTAATGAATTTTGAGGATTCGGGCTTCAAACAGCCGTATAGGTTGAAATTTTGGAAAGCTAGGGAAAGTGATCTTACGTTTTTAGCCAGTCAACACTAATTTCTAAAAAAACCAATTTCAGCGCCTATTAGGGGAAAATTACTTCTGGAAGCCCTTAGTTATCAGTATTCAGTCTACTTATTCGTGATTCACATTAAAATCGTGTTATCTAAACATTCAATCCATCATTTAACTCAATAATTTTCTCAAAAACAATGCTCTATGCGCCTCACAAGGTCCGTATTTGAGTATCGCCTCGCGATGCAACTTTGTCCCATAGCCTTTGTGCTTCTCAAAGCTATACACTGGGTACTGTTTAGCCAATAGCTGCATACTCTTGTCACGCATCTGTTTAGCAGCGATGCTAGCCATTGCTATTACCAGCGACTTACTATCGCCTTTAACGATTCCCTTGTGCACGAAAGGCCATGGTCGAAGCGAGCGCCCATCCACCAGTAATTTAATAGAACGGGAGCTCTGCGGTAAATCTCTACCTGTGTCGGGCTTGGGCAGACTCCAATCTCTCGCTCTTTTTGCAAGTAGCTCTGCGGTGCGCTGCATTGCTAGGCGCGTCGCGCCTGATATATTGTGCTCGTCGATTTCAGCGACAGTAGCTTCCGCAACCGCAAAATCTATTAGCCCTGCTCTCTTTAGTGACTCCAACGACTTAAATTGGATTGCTCTTGCTGACGCGCTTAGCTGCTTAGAATCGTTGATCTTAGCACTGAGCTCGAGCGCTTGAGGATTGTCAAAAAAATTAATAGGTAAAACACAGGCGCCCGCCATCACTGGTCCGGCGAGGCATCCCCGCCCTACCTCGTCGATACCCAACAAGAAAGCATTATCGGAGAAGCAATTACTATCATGCATTTGCAACGCTGAGAGTGGCATAAATAAAAATAGATCATGCCTAATTGGAGCGGCAACAAATAAAAAAATGAAAATCACTGCATGCCATTAAATAGAAATGTACAGAGCCAGCTATTAATCGCCTATTTTGTACAAACCAAAAAGACTTAAAACAGACCAAAGGGTTCATTTTCTTAATATTTATACCAGCTAGGCTTTGCTGGAGGCTCCAAACCGCGCGCCGTGTATGCGGTCTTAAAATGGAGCTTTGCATATTCGCTAAGAGCCTCCTCACCCTTATCTTTAACTATCTGCTTTGCCTGAGCAAGTACTTTGCCACCAGCGCCCTTAAGTAGAGGCTCACCAAACTGTTCGGAGAGGCGCTTCATCTCGCGAACATAAACCGCTCGCGCTATTATAGACGCAGCAGCAACTACCGGATCGGACTCAGCTTTTGTTCGACTGATCAATTTGAAATCCTTACGATCTTTAATATATGCATCTACCAATTTTTGTTTCGTGAATTGATCCAACAATCCCCACGGAGCTGCACGCTTATCCAGCGCTTGCAAAAGTGATTTCCCATGGTACCAAGCCAGAAGCTTGTTAAGATTACGATCAAACTTAATATAAAGCTCGTTGTACTTTGGCATCCGCGCAAACGCAGTCTTAAAAACCACGCCCTTCGTCTGGCGAATCGCCTTATCTAGCTTTAAAATACTACTATCAGTAAGTTTTTTACTATCGGCGACGCCTAGCTCTATCCATTGACGCACCATATCGCCATCCGCAACAACGCAAGCAGTCACTAATGGCCCAAAAAGGTCACCTTTCCCGCTCTCATCGCAGCCAGCATGTAACTCAAACCACTCAGGGTTATGCACTTCTTCATATCCAAGCAGCGCCTCACCAGTAATTTCAGCCTCTAAAATATCACGCACAAAATCTTCCGTTTTTTTGCCTGAAACGACAAGCTTTCCACTTTGGTATCCAACTACATTAACTTTATCTCCCTTAAATGCGAACAATGAGTGAGCCACATCATAATGAAACCAAGGACCTTTTTTACCCGCTTCTAAATAATCGGCTAATTGATCCAGTTGAGCGTCGTTTAGCTTAATAGTGTAAATAGTTTTAAGCTTTGGACCTGTGTCCTCGTCCATCTGTGACTTCTTTTTTGGCATACTCTACTAAGAGTAGATTGCCTGCCTTGGGGCAAGCGGTAATTCTGGCTCCGTACTTTCTCTGGCATAACTTGTGCTTACTCAACCCTGTGTTTGATTCCTATGAAAAAGGCCCCTTTTTTGACGAAATGTACAGTGATACTGGGAAATCGCCCTTCCCTCACTATGCGCGCTTACTGGAGCAATACACGAACTACAATGCTGAAAGCTTAAGTAATAAACAGCGCCTCATCGAAAATGCTTTTTTAGAAGAAGGCATCACTTTTACTGTGTATGGTGACACGCAGGGAACCGAACGGATCTTTCCTTTTGATCTAATCCCCCGAATTATTCCTCCTGGCGAATGGCAACTAATTGAAGAAGGGTTAACGCAGCGCCTCATTGCCCTAAACCTATTTCTTCATGATATATACCATGAAGGACAAATTATAAAAGATCAAGTAGTGCCAGAATCGGTTATCAAATCAGCGGCTCATTATCGACCAGAAATGCATGGAGTAAATGTTTCAAAAGATATTTACATTCAGATTTGTGGCACTGATCTAATTCGAGATGACTCAGGAAACTATTTATGCCTAGAAGACAATGCAAGATGTCCATCAGGGGTTTCCTATTTACTGGAAAATCGCGAAGCAATGAAGCGCGCTTTCCCAAATCTTTATAGTCAGTATAATGTTCAACCGGTTGATGATTATCCCGATTTACTACTGAAAACTATGCAGCATCTATCACCCAGACAAGGGCGATCGCCAGTCTGTGTTTTACTCACCCCTGGTGCTTATAACAGTGCGTACTTCGAACATACTTTTTTAGCGCGTAAAATGGGTATAGAAATCGTCGAAGGACGCGATCTTGTCGTACATGAAGGCTATGTTTATATGCGAACAACAAAAGGACTGGAGCAAGTAGATGTCATTTACAGGCGCTTAGATGATGATTTTATCGATCCTTTATGCTTTCGTGAAGATTCAACTCTAGGTGTTCCAGGATTAATGGATGCTTATGTGAGAGGCAATGTAGCCTTAGCAAACGCTGTCGGTACGGGTGTTGCAGATGATAAAGTCATCTATGCCTATGTACCAGAAATTATTAAATACTACCTCGACCAATCACCGATCTTAAAGAACGTCACCACT
Source organism: Verrucomicrobiota bacterium (assembly GCA_036160955.1). Taxonomy (GTDB): domain Bacteria; phylum Verrucomicrobiota; class Verrucomicrobiia; order Opitutales; family Coraliomargaritaceae. Next base: position 17,061 of record JAYYDJ010000047.1, read on the forward strand.
TATTTAGCATGGCGAAAAGAAGACCGCGCTTATATGCTTAACAACCTTGACTCACTCGTCGTTAAGTCAGCTAACGAATCAGGCGGATATGGTATGTTGATGGGTCCTAGCGCTACGAAGAAAGAGAGGGCTGAATTTGCTAAAAAAATAAAAAGTGAACCAAGAAATTTTATTGCGCAACCAGTGATCTCTCTGTCAAGGCATCCAACTATTTGCGAGGACTTAAGCATTGAAGGTCGACATGTAGATTTACGCCCCTTTGTGCTCTACGGCGATCAAATAGAAATTATTCCAGGAGGACTCACACGTGTTGCTCTAAACAAAGGATCCTTAATTGTAAACTCCTCTCAAGGAGGAGGAAGTAAGGACACTTGGGTATTAAATGATTCAGCATCCTGATAACTATGCTTTCAAGAGTTGCAAATAGCTTATACTGGCTGAGCCGATATTTAGAACGCGCGGAAAACTTAGCTCGCTTAGTAGAGGTCAACCGCTATGAATCACTCGAAAATAGCGACCCAAATCCGTGGCGCCCCTTACTTTATACTACTTGTACCGAAGATAGCTTTAATGAGTCCAAAGAAACTGATGTTGGAATGTTTATTTCTTTTTCGGAGGACAACCCGGATTCGATTCGTGAATGTATAGCGCAAGCAAGGGAAAATGCGCGTATGGTACGCGATCAAATTTCAGAAGAAATATGGCGTGAACTCAACCGCTTCCACCTATTTATCAAGTCAAATGATGCATCACACTTGTGGCAAACGCAACCGGAGACTTTTCACCGCCGCACGATTGAATTTTGTATGCTTCTATCAGGGCTCATAAATGCTACCGTCTTACACGATGAAGGATGGCACTTTATGCAAATAGGTAAATTTATTGAGCGAGCTGATAAAACAACTCGTGTATTAGATATGCTCGCTTACCAAGATCAAGCTCCGCGCACCAAACTTGCATCAGCTCTCAAATCGTGCTCTGCTTTTAATGCGTTTCAAGCGGAGTACCGTAGTGGTATTAGCTTAGAAAACGCAATGAGTTTTCTTCTATTTTCACCCTCGTTTCCACGCTCCGTACGCTTTTGCATTCAACAACTGGACGTCCACCTGCATGCCGTATCCGGAAGCCCTACTGGAAGTTACAGTAATGAAGCAGAGCGTATTAATGGAAGCACCTTAGCCCAACTCACTTTCTCCAGTTCTTTGAACGTATTACAAGTTGGCTATCACGATTATATCGACTCACTACAGAAACAGTTTAATGAAATTGGGCAACAGGTGTTTGATAACTATATACTTCTACCGTTAGAAATACGTAGTGAAGTTACTTGTGATAATCGGTGGCAACCATACAAACGACAGCAACAGCAACAGCAACAATAGTTAGCAAATGCGCCTAAAAGTACACCATCGCACTGAATACGCATATACTAATCCCGTATCTAGTAATAATAATGAGCTACGCTTAAGTCCCAAATTAACGCCGCATCAAAAGGTTGAATCAAACTTTATTAGCGTTCTTCCGGCTACCCGCCTGACACGCTTTACTGATCTAAACTTCAATAGAGTGCACTATTTTACTGTTCCACAAGCGCACGACAATCTCATTATCGACAGTCGATTTATAGTAGAAACAAAAAAACCTTTTGCCAATGAAACACTGCCTTATGGATACGCTTATGATCAATTAAAAGAATGCACTAAAATTGACGCTTGTCATACATACTTACAAGATAGTCGATTTGTCGAAAAAACACCACAAATATGGAGAGAAGCACTCGATATTAGGGCAGACTCGAATGATGTTTTTGAGATCAGTTATGCGCTGATGCATTTCATATTTTCAGACTTTACGTATGCCTCAGGCACGACAGAAGTCACAACTCATGCTAGCGAGGTAATTAAAGGACGCACGGGAGTATGTCAGGATTTTGCCCATGCAATGGCTGCTTATTGCCGTAGTATAAATATTCCCGCTCGATATGTGAGTGGCTATTTTTATGATTCTACAAGGGACCAAAGTCTTCGAGGCTCAGAAGCATCGCACGCATGGGTTGAAATATATGCAGGCGAGTACGGATGGGTTGGATTAGATCCAACTAATTGTAAGGTAGTCGATGATACCTATGTAGTGCTCGCTTATGGGCGTGATTACCGTGACGTCGCACCTGTAATTGGCACCTATTATGGCGATGGAGGGAGTCATCTTAAGATACGCGTTATAGTCGAATGCTTGCGGACATAAGCCAGTAGTGAATTCTAAGTTCGACGGACACAATCACTTGGTCTACTGTAATTAGTAATGACCTTAGTAAATGGCGAAATTACCTCCCTGCAGAATAGCTTGCTTAAATGGTACAAAAAAGAGCAACGACCATTACCGTGGCGAGTGAGTCCTAGTCTATACAAAACAGTAGTTTCCGAGCTTATGGCTCAACAAACTAAAATTAGTACTATGTTACCATATTTCGAGCGATGGATGCAGCGTTTTCCCAGCTTTGAATCCCTTGCTAAGGCACCTAGTGAAGATGTACTAAAGCAATGGGAAGGACTTGGGTACTATAGTCGTGCTCGAAATCTTCATGCTCTGGCTAAGGAAATTATACTAATGGACCTTCCACCGCAAACAGCAGAGAAATGGCAATTGCTTCCTGGCATAGGTCCCTACACAGCTGCAGCTATTAGCTCTATAGCCCAAGGCATACCAGAAGCCGTAGTCGATGGAAACGTAGTGCGCCTAGTCGCACGTTTAACAAATGACCATAGAACATTTAAAAATAATTCAAATGCTGTCAAAACCATAGCTCCACTTGCAAAAAAACTCTTAAACCATGCTTCTCCCGGCGAGCATAATCAAGCAATGATGGAGCTTGGGGCTACTCTTTGCACAAAAACAAAGCCAAAATGTAGTCAATGCCCAGTGAAAACCTTGTGTCTAGCTAGTGCACAAGGTGATCCCCATGTCCTTCCCAAAATAAATAGAGCAGCAACTAGCAGCGTTACTATCGACAGAGCTTGGATAAAGAATAAAAATCGTTTACTTCTCTACCTTAATTCTGCGGACGCGCATCAACTTGCAGGTCAATATGAATTACCTAGCCTCGAGAGCCTGGGAGCTAAGACTCCGAACGAAACGCCCTTTGCAATTAGAACTAGAGCCATAACCAATCGGCGAATCAAAGAACGTATCCATAGTGGAGAATCACTAAGCAATCAGAAACTGCTATTTCAAAGCGAGCACCAGTGGATCTGCTTAGAACGGATTAATAGTATTACTCTTTCGGGACCGCATCGAAGATGGGTGCAGGAATTTTTAGAGGAACCATGGGTACTCAATGACAGAAAACAAGCAATAAAAATGTAGTCTGTCTTATGCTTTTGAAACTTGCCACATTAGTACACTCATTGCACTCATAAATACACTCGCAAAACCATATGGATCTGAACAGACTCTACAGTAATTTAACCGAACAACAGCGCTCTGCAGTCATTTCACTGCCGCGTTCGGAGCGACTGGTGCAAATAGCCTCTATTAAGAATGTTGAGGTCAGTGAACTAGTCGCATTACTTGCCGAGCTATCTGGTTTGCCTGTGGCGAAAAATATTGAATTAGTCGAAAACCCGAGCGCCGTATTACCGTTGCGACTAATTCACGAATATCAATGTATCCCAGTTCAGAGCAATGAAAAAATCGACTCTGAAAGTCAAAGCGATGCTTCCACAGTAGACACCATTAACACTCCATTGCGATTAGTCACACTATGGCCCCCAGAGCCCAAGATGGATCGTTGGATTTATGCGATGAGTGGTTGCCATCCAGAGTGGCAACTTGGACATCCTGAAATTGTAAGTAATACAATTACTCAGCAGTTTGGTGTTGGCGCAGGAAGCCTCGATGACTCTGAGATTGTAACGGATGTGACAGAGAGCAATGACGTAGAAGACGAAGATGCGGCCGTAATTCGTTTCGTTAACGAAGTCGTCAATAAGGCAATGGCTGATCGAGCCACCGATATACATTTTGAACCGCTACGTGAAGAACTGCAGATTCGCTATCGCATCGATGGAGAGTTGATATCAGTGCGTGTACCAGATAATCTAATCAAGTTCCAAGGTGCGATTATTTCTCGGCTAAAAATAATGGCAAAATTAAATATCTCCGAAAAGCGACGACCACAAGATGGACGAATCTCCTTTGGTAGCGGTACAAATGAGCTAGATATCCGTATTTCAACCATTCCGACAATGTACGGAGAGAGCGTCTCTTTACGCTTACTAAGCCAAAAATCAAAACCTCTTTCAATGGCAGAACTTGGTTTAGCCACCAATGCTGCAAGTAAACTAACACGCGCACTGGAAACACCGCATGGCATTATTTTAGTCACTGGTCCAACCGGTTCGGGTAAATCTACTTCTCTGACAGCATACATACGACTTATTAACAAACCTGAGCGGCGCATTATTACTGTCGAGGACCCAGTAGAGTACGAAGTTCCTGGGGTCAACCAGACACAGGTGCAACCGGACATTGGACTGACCTTTGCCAATTCTCTGCGCTCGGTTCTACGACAAGATCCAGATGTTATTATGGTAGGAGAAATTCGTGACCGTGAAACCGCAGACATTGCAATTCGAGCTTCCCTTACTGGGCACTTAGTACTCAGTACACTACATACGAATGATGCTCCTGGGGCACTGACACGCCTGATTGATATGGACATCGAACCTTTTCTAATTGCATCCTCAGTGGAGATGATCGTAGCGCAACGTCTTGTAAGGCGCCTTTGCCCGAGTTGTCGCATACCTGCCCAGTACGATAACAAATATTTAGAAAGCTGCTTAGCGACAATGCGTTTACCACTAGATGAAGTAGGCAATGGTCATCTAGCCTACCAAGCTACAGGCTGTGAACGCTGTCGCTCACTAGGATACCGTGGACGAATTGGTATTTTCGAGATTCTTCGCATTAGTGAAGAGATTCACGAGCACATCGTTAAACGTGATTCCGCTAGACTGATACGAAAAACTGCTATTTCTCAGGGAATGGAGAGCTTGATGCAAAGTGGTTGGAGCCATATAAAAGATGGGAAAACCACCTTGGAAGAAGTCATGCGTTATGCTGATTTAGAAAGCGAAGAAGAATAATATGAGGAAATTTATTTCTAGAAAATGTTCACATTCTGTAATTAGCATTTTTTTAGTACTGTGCGTTTTTCATACAGTAGCTGCTAATTGCGTTAAAATTGATATAATCGCAACCGATTGGAATCTAGAAAGCTCAGAGCTGGAGCTTTCTTTTAATAGCGATCCAAATAAACAATACCAGCTGCAGACTAGCTCTGATTTAGCTACCTTTAATCCAACATTACTTTTTGCCAGTTCCTTAGAAACAAATATTTCAACAGTTAGCGCGCAGGTAACGAATTCGCCACATAACTTTTTTAAAATTTCACAAATCAGTACCGCCCCAAGCGCGAATGACAGCAATACTTGGTTCAAGGTCGAAGAACAATCTGGCTCACAAGAAGAGTCGCACGGACACTATATACTAGTTTGTGAAGATGGGGGCTTTCTGCAGATTGGCGAAACCGGTATTGTTGGTCGAGCAACTGCAAATATATTAGTCGTAAAAACTGACTCGGAGGGTGAGGTTAAGTGGAAACAGGAATTCGGTGAAGACTTTGGTTCAAGAAACCGAAATATGGGCAACTCTGCGATTGAAGTGTCTGATGGTTACTTAGTCTGCGGTATGCTCAATAGAAATAGTGCAATTTTAAAGTTAGATAAAAGCGATGGTCAATTAAAGGATATTCATACGCGAGACAATGGAGGCACCGATGCTTACGAGCACATAGCCTTACATCCGAATGGCTTTATTGTGGTGGGATACACCAATGCCGATGATCCCAACAATACTTTTTTTACCGAAGGAAGGGGATATCTTGGTTTTCATGATTCTGCGGGAAACTGGACTTCTGGTAAGAGCTTAAACGAACACTTATCACTCGCATACCGAATAAAAGCTGTAGATAACAATTACTATATATCCGGAACGACTTATTCGCCAACAGATACCTTAACCTATGCTGCAATAAAAATAGACAGTTCTGGTGATGTACTTTGGAGCAATCAATACGGCGGCAGCAACCAAAACCACTGCTTCGGTATGGATGTTGGGTTAGATGGAGCTATATTTTTAACAGGGCACACTTTATCTGGGACAGAGAATTGGGATACCTATACCATTAAACTCGATGAAAATGGCTCGGTTCTATGGGAGACTAAGCGCGGAAACCCTCGTGGCTTTGATCCAAGATGGATACACGATGAAACTTGGGGCATTCAAGCGACCTGCGACGGAGGTTGCATAATAGCAGCGGGCACAGGTGATGAATATAGTTACTCAGCCACCTTAGATGGAGCCAACTCCAATGAGTGGGAAGCTTATATTGTCAAAATAGATGCCTCTGGAAATGTTCAGTGGGAAGCGTCTTACAGTAGTGGTGACTTTGGCCTCGAAGGAGATTGGGCAGCAGAAGACATCGCGCTTAGTAGCGACGGAGGGGCAATTGTTGCAATAGATAACGGCCAATTTGGCTTCCTTAAGCTAGCTCCTTTCTAAGATAATTATCTACACAAAGCGTAAGCTTGATCGTCTCCCATATCTGCTTCATGCGTATTATATGTGCCTACGAGCTTATTTTTTACTGAGCCTTATTTGTCTGCATACTGCTACCGCAGTCGACATTGCAGAAAAGCAGGTGAAATTATTTTATGGATTAGCTCAAGGCAACTACCTGATTGGTGATCACAATCGTGCAGTTCGCGATCTTGATGAAATTCTACGCATCAATCCAAACTACTGCCGAGCATACTTACTCAAAGCTCGCATTGATCTAGACCGGCTTGAATTAACTGAAGCATTGGAGAATGTTGATCAAGCCATAGCGATCGAGCCAAACAACCTTGAGGCTCAAATGCTTAAGGCACTTATTTTACGAGCACTCCATCGCAAAAAAGAGGCGCTCAAAATGGTTCGATCTGTCGTCTCTAAAGCTGAAGCCAATAGCCGCGAATATGACAGCGCAAGTGAATTGTTGAGTCTTCTATTACTGGAAGATGACAGTGAAAATCTTGTGGGGAACTCTGAAGAGAATGCTAGTAGAACGCCGGCAAGGATTCATAATAATATTCAAAAAATAGACCTTCAAGCAGTCGAAAAAGTGTTGGCATCCATGGATGCAATTTTAGCTGAACATCCCGTGCCATTAAAGACTGGAGATTTAAGCGGACTTGGAAATAATCAAGGCGAACAACGCCTAGCCTTAGAATTATTAAGAGCGCGCTTACTAAGCCAGACCGGTAAAGTAGAAGCGTCGATCACTGCGTTGAAGAACTTGAAGATGCAGTACCCTAACGACACAGAAGTACTTCTACTCCTCGCTTCGCTTTGCACGATTGAAAATAAATGGGGGCTACTCGAAACACTCATTGATCCAATTGCGCGAAATCCAGAATTATCCGATATTGCACTTTACTTAAGTGGAAGAGTGGCGCTCGGACAGAACCGCGTGGGACGAGCTCGAGCTAAGTTTGAAGCAGCTCTAGAGAAACACAGCTCCGCAAACAGCCGATTAATTCCATCTTTGAATTTCTACAGAGGAGTATGCCTCAGCCGATTAAACCGCTACAGTGAAGCTAGAGAAGAAATAGTAAATGCAATGAAGGCAGGCTTCGGGCCATTGTCGCCTCGAGAGTCCCTACTTATATGCAAAACTATGTTACTAGTCGGACTTTATGATCTTGCCATTCCAATACTAGAAACCCTGACTTTAAAGGGTATTCAAGCAACGCCTGAAGTGTGGTCAATGTTGGGCCGTGCTCAAAGCCATTGTGGGGAATTAAAACGCGCGATCAGTGCCTATAATGAGTCTCTTAGAATGGAGTCCCAACAACCTGAGGTTCTCGCATTGCGAGCTGGATGCTTCAGACAAATAGGTGACCTTAATGGAGCGATCAAAGATTACACCCAAGCACTAAAGCTCGCTCCCAAAAATCAGGCACTATACTACCCTCTCGCGCTTAGTCACATGCAGCAAGGAAACTTACTCGATGCTCGTAAAAGAATGGAGCTTGCTAGCAAACATGAACCACAGCGCAGCGATCTATCGTTATGGTTAGCTATGCTGCACTATATGCTCAGTGATATAGCAAATGCTCGAGTATCACTAGATACTTATTTTGATAATTGTGGCAATCAACCCGCTTCTAGCTCTCACTATTTAAACTACTGCCTGCAGCTTACAAAGAGTCCAGCTCAAGCACTTGAAGTACTGGAACCACACGCAAAAAAATCATTAGAGATTGGATATTTTTATTCTTATTGCATCAGAAATATAGATACCAATGAACTTCTTAGTTACGCCACGAATACACCGGATGAAGAACTTGCATCTGCGCAGCTATGTGCGACTCTTTTTTGGATGGCACAGCATGATCGTAATACAGGTCAAGCCAATCGTGCTTGGGACTTTCTTAATTTAGCATTGGAGACCGGTGCATTCGATCAGGCAGAATATCAATTTGCTGTCTGGCAACTAGCAAATTGGTAACAAAACCAATAAATTGCCTCTCCAAATCGCCGTGGTATATAAAAAAAGGTGCGAACTTTATCCTTGATCCAATCTCGAGCCTAGACATTGTACTCGACTTTTAGCGTTAGAGCGCGTCCTGTGAAGGACCCGTTCCAGGGCTTCCTACCACTTGGTAGGTCCAGCGGTCAAGACGGCTCAGTGGCGGTCTCGACGATTTCGACAATTCGAAATCCATAAGCCTTGAAACATAAAATCCTAACATGTCAGAAGATACAACTATTGATAAAGCAGCGATCATTAAAGAATTCGGTGAAAATGAAAATGACACTGGATCTTGCGAAGTTCAGATCGCACTCTTAACAGCACGCGTAAAGCATCTTACCGAGCATTTACGTGATAACCGCAAAGACTTTCACTCTCGTCGCGGCTTAATTGCTATGACAGCACGTCGTCGTAAACTCCTTGATTATTTGAAACGTACAGACTTCAATCGATACACTGCAATCTTAGAAAAACTGCAGCTTCGCCGATAATTTTTAGTGTTAATGCCAGACCCCATAAAACAGGGATCTTTCTTAATGCTTCGTGACTATTCAATAATTTAACGTCCTACTTAAGGCCCAAAGTCATTGATCCATTATTACTTTAATAAGCTCCAATTATGAGCTGGCGGCACTTGAAGGTCCAATCCCTGATCTGTCGTGAACGAATAAGATAAACAAAAAATAGAATGAAACAAAAATATAACGTTCCTGTAGAAGGGCTCGGAATCGAGCTATCAAGTGGTACCCTAGCTGGCCTTGCAAGTGGTGCTGTCACCATACGCCAAGGCGAAACTGAACTCTTCGTTTCCGCAACAGCAGCCTCCGCACTGCGTCCTGGTCAAGATTTCTTCCCGCTCACTGTCGATTATCGTGAAAAATTCTCTGCGGGTGGAAAATTCCCTGGAGGATATTTCAAGCGCGAAGGAAAACCATCGGAGAAAGAAATCCTCACCTCACGGCTTTGCGATCGACCACTACGACCACTTTTCCCTAAAGGCTTCATGAATGAAGTACAGGTCATTGGTCTTCTCTTAGCAACCGATCAGAACCACGAACCTGACGTTCTGATGGTCAATGCTGCATCCGCAGCTACTCTAATTTCTGACATTCCTTGGAATGGACCCGTTGGCTGCGTGCGTGTTGGTCAAATTGATGGCGAATTCGTCACTAATCCAACTCACGACGAGATGCTCGACTCTGACCTCGATCTTATTTATGTTGGTTCTGAAAGCGAAATGCTGATGATCGAAGGCTCTGCCGAGTTCATTTCGGATGAACGATTCTACGAAGCTCTGGAATACGGGCAGGAAGCAATTCAACCTTTGATAGTTGCACAAAAAGAGCTCGCTAAACTCGCAGGCAAAAAAAAGAAAGACTTCTCACTGGTGCTTACTCCAGCAGAAGTGACAGAATTCTGTGAACAAAACGCAGCGGAAAAAGTTAAAGTAGCACTTGGTCATGATAGTTATACTGAGCGTAAACTTGCGATTGAAGTTATTGCAAAAGAAACAACTGCAGCTTTAGAAGAAAAACTAGGGGCTGAAAAGGTTGATGGTAACGATGTGGCACGAGCTTTTGATGAGATCCAAGAGAAGTTATATCGTCAAAATATTCTTGATACGGGTCGACGTGTCGACGGACGAGGCGCAAGCGATTTGCGTTCGATATCCTGCGATACAGGGGTGCTTCCTAGGGTCCACGGCTCAGCAGTATTTAATCGCGGAGAAACCCAAGCTTTAGTCATTTCAACTCTTGGAACAAGTCGCGACACTCAAGACATTGACGGCTTAACTGGTGGAGCGACTAGTAAGTCGTTCATCTTGCATTACAACTTCCCTCCATTTTCGACCGGAGAAGCTGGTCGTTTTGGATTCACCGGGCGACGTGAAATCGGTCACGGTGCACTAGCTGAACGCTCCTTACTACCAATTCTTCCACCAGAGGACGAATTTCCTTACGCGATCCGCGTTGTCTCGGAGGTCATGAGTTCAAATGGCTCCACATCCATGGCATCCATCTGCGGTGGCTGTCTATCACTTATGGATGCTGGTGTACCTATCTCCGCACCATGCGCTGGTATCTCAACAGGACTTGTAACTGAGAAAGATGCGGAGGGAAAAATTACAAAGCATGTAATTCTTACAGACATTCTAGGTGCCGAAGATCACTTCGGCGATATGGATTTCAAAATTGCGGGAACCCCAGAAGGAATAACTGGATTCCAGCTTGATCTTAAAATCACTGGTCTACCATTCGATATTACGTTAGAAGCAATCAAACAAAACCGTGAAGCACGTATGAAGATCATAGCAATTATGGCAGAACACATGCCAGAATCACGACAAGATCTTCGTGAGCACGCTCCTCGTATCCACACTGTAAAAATTGATCCTGAAAAAATCGGTGCTCTCATAGGACCTGGTGGCAAAAATATTCGACGAATAACTGAAGTTTCAGGAGCACAAGTTGACATAGATGACGACAACAGTGGACGCGTATTAATCTTCGCTACCGACAAAGAATCAATGGACCGAGCGATTCAAGAGGTAGACGCCTGCACTGCAGAAATTGAAGTAGGTAAAACCTATCGCGGCATAGTACGCGGAGTTAAAGACTTCGGCGCCTTTGTTGAATGCTTGCCTGGAAAAGAAGGCCTCGTACATATATCCGAGCTTGCTGATTTCAGGGTTAACAAAACAGATGACATCTGCAAACTAGGAGATGAAATGGTCGTCAAATGTATTGGCTTAGAAAAAGGAAAAGTACGCCTTTCCAGAAAGGCGGCTCTTGAAGATGCTAAAGATGCTGCGGAAGATGCAAAACCTGATTCCGTGCAAGCAGAACCAAGCGCTGAATAAAGCTCTGATTACATAGTGTATTGAAAAAAGCGGTCACCATTAGGCGACCGCTTTTTTTGTGCTGTAATCGCGACTTGCTACTAACACCAAACTTGTTTGCATGTCTATATGCTTATTAGCTTAATTGGGTACTGTACTTTGATTGCTGTAGCGTGGCTTTGCTCATGCGCTCGGAGTGAAATCCGCTGGCGTACAATTTCTGGTGCAGTTGCCATTCAATTTGGATTTGGAGCACTAGTACTTTATGTACCTGCAGGAAAAACAGCACTAGAGTGGCTCTCCAATCTGGTTGCTGCAGTCATTGCCTTTGGCAACGAAGGCATCTCTTTTTTATTCGGTAATTTAGTAGATCCTAATCTAGGTATTGGATTTATTTTTGCATTTAAAGTACTGCCAGTTATTATTTTCTTTTCAGCACTTATATCAGTGCTTTATCACATTAAAATTATGCCATTGATCGTCAAAGTTATTGGTGGTGGCATCCAAAAAGCTCTCGGTACAAGCAGAGCAGAGTCATTGAGCGCTACTGCCAATATCTTCGTTGGGCAAACAGAAGCCCCCTTAGCGGTTAAGCCCTACCTGTCTAAAATGACAAAATCAGAGTTCTTCGCAGTCATGGTGGGTGGTGTTGCCTCGATTGCTGGTAGTGTACTTGCTGGATTTGCAGCTTTAGGTATTGAGATAAAATACTTAATCGCCGCTTGTTTTATGGCTGCACCTTCTGGCTTATTATTTGCTAAGCTACTTGTGCCTGAGACTGCACAAATTGATAATAAAAAACTTAAAGAAGATACAATTGCAGCTCCAAGCAATATCTTTGATGCGGCTGCTCTGGGAGCAAGTGATGGCCTGAAGTTAGCACTCAATGTAGGTGCCATGCTAATCGCTTTTATTGGCCTAATTGCTCTTTTAAATGGCGCTCTGGCTTGGATTGGATCGGTTTTTAATAACGATTCCCTTAGCTTGCAATTACTGCTCGGTTACCTCTTCAGCCCAGTAGCATGGCTCATCGGAGTGCCTTGGCAGGATGCAATTGCTGGCGGATCGTTTATTGGCCAAAAGATAGTACTTAATGAGTTTGTAGCCTTCGTGGAGTTTACTCCAGTGGCAGAAAATTTTTCAGTTCGTAGCCAAGCAATTTTGATTTTCGCATTATGTGGATTCGCAAATTTCTCATCAATCGCTATTTTACTCGGAGGATTAGGTAGTTTAGTGCCTGCGCGTAGAAGTGAAATAGCACAATTAGGATTAAAGGCAATTTTCGCTGGTACACTGGCTAATCTGTCGAGTGCTGCAATTGCTGGTATCCTTATTCAGTAAATAATTGAGTTACCACAATGTGCTCTTCATGTAATTATAATGTACTTCAAGGAGTAGACAGAAAACCCTAGTTACAGTGGCAATAACCCTGTCTAGCTTAATCCCCGCTCACTGCCAGCAGTGAATTTAAGAAACTCTTTAACTAGTGAGTTCTTATTAGAGCCATTTTTAGACAGTCTATCGATCGCCTGACTACGGTTTAATCCTTCTTTATAAAAGGTTTTGTAAATTCTGCGTACCTGTGTGATCTCGTCTTTTGAGAAATTAGCACGCTCCAAACCAATTTTATTAATGGTGCGAGTTGAAGCTGGATTACCATCGCTAATCATGTAGGGGGGAACATCCTGCACAACCTTTGATGCTGCTCCGATCATAGAGTAGTCTCCCAACCTGCAAAATTGATGAATGCCTGCACCCCAGCCTATATTTACATGATTGCCTACAATTACGTGTCCGCCAAGTGCAGAATGACTGCTCATGATTAGATGATTTCCTATCGTACACTCGTGTGCGACATGACTGTACGATAATATTAAATTATTATCACCAAGCTTAGTCAGCAGATTTGGAGCCGTTGCGCAGTGAACAGTAACATACTCACGAAATACATTATCGTCACCTATTAATAAGCGCTGTAGACCTCCCTGATACTTTTTATCGTGAGTCTTACCACCGATATAAGCATATGGATGGACCTCATTATCAGAACCTATTATAGTATCACCATCAACTGTCGCGTGGTGCATAATTTCAGTTCCCTTTGATATTTTAACCTTTGAGCCGATGTATGCATACGGACCAACACAGACGCCCTCGTCTAATTCGGCGCCATCATTAACAATTGCGGTAGGATGAATCTGCGTTTGCATAACAGTGATCAATCATTTGCATCAGCCAACATAAACATTAGCTCTGCTCCAGACACTGTCTTACCATTAACTTGGCACTCGCCTGTTGCACTCGCAATTTTATTTCCTCGGATCTTATTTAATTTAACACGAATCTCAATAGTATCGCCTGGCTCTACTGCTTGCCTAAATTTTACTTTGTCCACACTCATAAAGAAGGCGACCTTGTTTTCTTCAATAGGTAACCGGCGAAGCAAGAGTACTCCAGCAGCTTGAGCCATTGCTTCAATCTGAAGTACACCTGGCATGACAGGACGGCCTGGATAATGTCCCTGAAAGAAAGGCTCATTGATCGTTACGTTCTTTAATGCAATCAACTCGTCATCACTGACAAACTCAAGAACGCGGTCAATCATAACAAACGGATATCGATGTGGCAATACATCAAGAACTCTGCGTATATCAAGTTGACTCTCGTGAGTAGGAACGAAATTTTTTTCAGCTAGCTTTTTTTTGGGACCCTTAATCTTTTCCAGAATTTTTTTACGAAAAGCTCGAGAGAGTTCAGCATTTAAAGCATGCCCAGGACGAACTCCAACGATATGAGCCTTAATCGGCATACCAGCTAATACAATATCTCCAACGATATCGAGTATCTTGTGCCGCACGAATTCATCCTTAAAACGCAAAGGCTCTTTTGAAACAATCTTATCTCCCTTAATTACAATAGCACTATCTAAACTCCCTCCTTTAATCTTACCGAGTTTTAGGAGCTCTTCAATATCTTCATAAATTGTAAAAGTTCTAGCAGTCGCAATTTGTGCTACGTAAGACTCTGGATCAATGTCCATCATCAAATGCTGCGTATGAATGCCGCGATCATCAGCAGATGTGCAGGTAACGCGAAAACCATCATATGGTAAGGCAATTATAGAGCTGCCCCCTCGAGTCACAGATATTGGTTCCTCCAGTACGAAATATGATCGTTCTGCTTTTTGCTCTACTGGCTCTGCCTCCTGAACTAAATTCACAAAATGCTTTGCAGATCCATCAAGAATCGGAGGCTCACTCGCATCCATCTCGATCAACACGTTATCGACTCCACAACCATTAAGCGCACTAAGCACGTGCTCTACGGTATGAACTTTTGTGTGACCATCTGCGATAGTAGTGCTGCGGACAAGATCTTCAACTAGATCAACCAATGCCTTAATCTCAGGCTTACCATAAAGATCAATGCGCCGAAACACAATGCCGTGATTTTCCGGAGCAGGTTTTAGCGTTAAATTAACCTCTTCGCCAGTATGTAGGGATTTACCCTTAATTGAGGCTTCCCTCAAAATAGTACGTTGCTTCATGAATGTAAAATTATACAAATTCAGTTTTTACCACAAGCAAATCAATTGTGGCACATACTTATAGGCTAGAGCTTGTTACGATCATGTAAAGCATCGGTTTTAAGCCTATTATGTGTTTTCATATCTAAAAATTTTATAGTTTGGTAGTGAAATACATAAAAATAAACTTTCATCTTCACATTCAAGCTGACTTGCGTAGGGTTAAAACATGCTGGAAAATTTGACAGATAAACTAGGGTCAGCGCTGCGTAGTTTGCGTGGGGTTAAGCATTTGACGCAAGCTAATGTAGAAGAATCACTCAAAGAGATACGTAAAGCACTGTTGTCCGCGGACGTACATTTTAAAGTTGCCCGAGAATTTATCAGCAATGTAGAAGCTGCCTGTATTGGTCAACAAGTCCTCAAGTCAGTTACGCCAGGACAACAAGTCATTAAGATTATTAATGATCAACTAGTGCAGTTACTAGGAGAAGGTAACACTTCGATCGAAGAGAAGAGGCCTCTGCGCATTATGTTAGTTGGTCTTCACGGATCCGGAAAAACAACAAGTGCTGCAAAACTAGCTAATTATTTATCGAAAAAAAACGACTACGATAGTCTGTTAGTTGGTTGTGATGTCTACAGACCTGCCGCAATAGACCAATTAGAATCTTTGGCAAAAAGTGTTGGTTGCAAATTCTACTCGAATCGCGATGAGAAAGATGCGGTTACGATTGGACAAAAAGGACTGCAAGCAGGACAATCTTATGATGCGGATCTAATAATCTTTGATACTGCAGGGCGTCTACAAATCGACACCGATTTAATCAATGAGATTAAGCAACTGAAAGCAACTGTTCAGCCAGATGAGATATTACTCGTTGCTGATGCAGCCTTAGGTCAAGAAGCAGTCAACGTAGCAAAGCACTTCCATGAAGCTGTTAATATTACAGGAATCATTCTAACCAAACTCGATGGAGATGCAAGGGGAGGAGCGGCACTTTCCATGAAAGCCATTACCAATACCTCCATTAAATTTATAGGTACTGGTGAAAAAGTTGATGATTTTGAAGTATTCTATCCAGAACGCATGGCATCGCGTATTCTCGGAATGGGAGATATCGTAAGCCTTGTTGAGAAGGCTCAGGAAACTATTGATGAAAAAGAAGCCGAGCAGATGGCTGAAAAAATACGCAGAGCAAATTTTAATCTTAATGATTTTTTGAAGCAAATGCAGCAAGTGAAGAAAATGGGGTCACTTGGCTCAATAGTTAACATGTTACCCGGAGCCAGTGGCATGAATATTGGTGATGCTGAAGAAAAGAAGATGGCGCGTAGCGAAGCTATGATTCAATCGATGACGCAACAAGAGCGTGAATTGCCCCGCTTACTTAAGGGCACTCGACTCAAAAGAGTAGCTAATGGATCCGGCGTCCAAGTTCGCGACGTAAATGCACTCCTTAAACAGTTTTCTCAGATGCAAAAGATGATGAAAATGATGAGTGGAGGCAAAGGCCGTAAAATGATGCAGGCGATGCAGTCTAAAATGAAAGAAAGTGGTAATATACCAAATTTCTAAGCAAAGACTACTTATCTACAATGAACTCGGCGCAAGCTATAAAACATATCTAAAATAAAAAAGCTCTTGTCCGTCTAATAACTTAGAGAGTGTACTCATGACCAAAGAAACCCTACAAAAAAGGGTCCAAGAAAAATAATTTTGAAGCTGATTTATAAGCTTTAAAATTCCAGACGTATCTGTTTTTGGCTAAGAAATTGGTTTTGCAGAGTGCTATCGACACTTACGAAGTATTTGTGTCCTAAAAGTAAAATTGCAGAATTAAAGACTAAGTATTCTAGGTGCCCAAGTAAGTAGAGCTTTTTAGCGATTTATTATATTGAGCTAATAAACTGGTGCCTACATGCGGCTTGATTTGTTCTGCCTTGATAGCCAAGTCTAACTGTTTTTTTATCAATTGCGACAAGTGTTGACCATCATATTGAGTGAAGCATAGTACGTCATTTATTGTAGACCCATTAATGCTATTCTCTATGCAAAAACCGTCTAGCTTATCATCTGCTAAGCAGACATGTACTTCATCAACTTTGCCGAATAAATTATGAAAGTCACCCATAATATCCTGGTAAGCACCAACCATAAAGAAACCTAAATAGTAGGGTTCTTGGTCTTTTAATTTGTGTAAACGCAGAGTGCTCCTCTCGTCCTCTATATCCGTAAAAGTATCAATTTTCCCCTCACTATCACAAGTAACATCTACTAACGTAGCTTCCACTTCTGGTGCTTCATTTAGTCGATGAAGTGGTACTATCGGAAATAGCTGATGACAGGCCCAATGATCCATCAGAGATTGAAATATAGAAAAGTTACAAACGTACTTTTCTGCTATCTGCGCTGGCAGAGACTCCAATCCGACGGGAGTGCAACTCTCCTTCTTTGCTAATTGTAAGAGTTCTTGGCAAATCTTCCAATAATTCGCATCCGCATCTGCCTTATCACCTAAACTTAAGAATCCATCATTAAATAAATTATTAGCCTCTTCACTTTTTTGCTGCGCATCATGATATCGCTCTAAAAGGCTTGAATTATGGGTATTATTAAGAATTGATTCGAATTCTTGCAGTAATAAATTACCTAGTTTATCTTCAGCCGAAATATTTAAGTTCGTACTTTTAGATATTCTATCAAAAACATTTGTAACCAATATAGAATGGGGCGCTACAATAGCCCGACCACTCTCTGAAATAATATCAGGAACTGTAACTCCTGCCGTAACACATACAGACTTAATATTATATACTATATCGCGCACATACTCTAGCTGAGTATAATTCATAGAGCTCTCATGGTTACTACTGGATCCATTATAATCGATACCCAGACCACCGCCAACATCAATAAGCTCCATTGGAAAGCCTAATTTTGAGAGTTCACAGTAAAAACGAGTAGCTTCGACTGTTGACTTCTTAATCGTTTGTATATTGGGCACCTGAGATCCGATATGAAAATGTATGAGCCTCAAACAATTTTCTAAACTTGAACTCTTAAGCATACGAACCGCTTCCATAACTTCCGAGCTACTTAAACCAAATTTAGCGTTGTCTCCAGAAGAACTAGCCCACTTACCTTCTCCAGCACTAGAAAGCTTAATCCTAAAGCCAATAAGTGGCTGCACTCCCATTTCTCGGCTAATTTCGATAATAAGTGGAATTTCACTTAGTTGCTCGACAACTAAGTAAATCTCTTTGCTCATTAAGCGACCAGTCAGAGCGAGACGAATAAAGGAACCGTCTTTGTAGCCATTACAAATAATCAATGATTGCTTATCGTTATGCATTGCTAATGCGATCATCAGTTCCGGCTTACTTCCACATTCTAAACCAAAATGATAGGGCTTACCGGCCGCTTGGATCTCTTCGACCACTTCACGCAATTGATTAACCTTAATAGGAAAAACTCCGCGGTAACGTCCATTATAGCCCTCCTCTTTGATCGCTAAATTAAATTGTTCATTAAGCTCTTCTACTCTAGTACTCAAAAGATCTTGGATACGAATCGTCAATGGTAGCGTATGCCCTTGGCTTAAGGCCTTCAAAACTATTTCATGAATACGAATCGAACGACAACCGCGGCGTGGACTAACTTCTAAAAATCCTTCTGAATCAATTGAGAAGTAACCTAACCCCCAATGTTTTAATCCATAATAGTGCTCAGAATCTAAAATACCCCAGTCATAATTAGGTCCACGTTTTGTAGATGCTTGCATATTATAGCCCCAATTTATTCAGAAAAATTAACTAGAATTCAAAAGTGTTAATTACAAAACTTAATAAAGCCATACTTGGATCACAAAGAACCCAATCAATCACTGATCACCTAGATTAATGCTGCATATGCAGTAGATTCCAGCAAGTTTTCAGCTTGACTATTTTGCGTGAGTTTAACCTTCAGCAACCAACCCTTTCCGTAAGGATCGGAATTAAGAAGTTCAGGTGCTTCATCGACAGCAGAATTGCACTCAATGATTTCAGCGCTCAGAGGCATATATAAGTCGGAAGCAGCTTTTACAGATTCAACTACTCCAAAGGTCTCACCAGTGTCAAAAATCGATCCAGCATCTGGAAATTCTACAAATGTAATATCGCCTAGGCTCTCCTGCGCGTAATTAGTGATGCCAATAGTAGCGGTGCCATCACCATGTAAACGAATCCACTCATGGTCTTTCGTGTACAATAAATCGTTCGGCAACTGATTCATAAATCAAACGATTCACAATCAATCACTGTTCAAAGAAGGTTATAATTTGCTCAATTATATACTTGTGTTCAATAGGAGAGATTAGTCCTGCTTCCAAGCGACGATCCACTTCTAATATCTTCTGACCCATTGTTTTAAATGGATCTCCGCCAGTCGATTGAGGAACAAATTCGCTGCGCAATTCTATATTCATACTTGCTGGTTGCAAATCAACATACTGACCTAAGTCCTCGGCTAGACCAAATTTTACGAAGTTTTTGCTTCGAGCGTTAGGTGTAGGGGTAAAATAATCAATATACGTATCATAGCCAGCTTTCCGAACTCGTACTTCATGAGCAATCTTTCTCGAAATCATTAGCGTCGCTGGAGTTACTCCTACAGATTCACCATCAATTAGAATTTCTGCTCCAACAGGAAAAGATGCTATTTTCACTTCTTGACTTGCAATATCTTCAAGAGTTGCGCACCCAGACAATAGTAAGAATACTAAAGCAGTATAAATTTGTAGTAGTGTATGTTTCATATTAATAATTTGTACAATAATACTTAGTAAATGCCTAATATAGCGGTCAAGGCTATTGCGCCAACAAACTAAATTAGCTATTAATATGAGCTTGAAACCATTATATAGCTAGCATGATAGTTGCATTGTTATTAGTCATATTTTTGCCCGCGCATAGTATACTACTATACAAACAATCATCAATTACATGACTTTTGCATTTTTAATAGCTATTTTTTTCACTATCGGCATATCCGCTCTTTGTTCCGTTCTGGAGGCTATGGTTTTGAGTACGACCACTGCAGAAATAGAAGGATTGAAGAAGCGCAACTCGCGTCGTGGCGAGAGCCTTGATCACTACATAAATGATCTTGAAGAGACAAGTTCAGCTATTCTCAGCCTCAATACTATCGCCAATACATTAGGAGCTACATTAGTAGGTGGTTTAGCTGTTCAATTATGGCCTTTAGATAATAATATTCTTTTGAAGGTTTCTCTAAGTATGGCGTTAGGAATATTATTTTTCTCGGAAATTATTCCTAAAAATATAGGTGTCTTGTATCGGCCAAAACTGCAGCCAATATTGGTAATTCCATTAGCTTGGGTTTGCGTAATTATGACACCAATCTCGAGAATTGTTGGCTTACTGGTGCGAACAATATTAAAGTCACGTTCCGATGTAACCGATAGTGATGAAGAAATTATGTTATTGGCTGAAAAAAGTGAAAAAGAAGGAAATCTCACGTTTAATGAGCGGGAGCTCATCACTAATGCACTATGCTTAGATGAAATACTAGTCCACGAGATCATGACTCCCCGCACCGTAGTACACACCTTAGATGAAGCCGAAACAATAGGCTCACTTTTTAATGAAAATCAAAACATACCCTTTGCGCGCATTCCAATATATCGAGATCAAAGCGATAACATTGTAGGAATTATTCGCCGCCGTGATATCCTAAGTGCCAAAGCCAATGATGAAGACCAAATAAAGCTAGCTGCATTAGCCCAGGACGTATTGTTTATCCCAGATAACGCTACTGCTGATGATGCACTACAAACTTTCTTAAAAAACCATCAGCAAATAGCGATTGCAGTTGATGAATATGGCTCCATGTCTGGAGTTATTTCAATGGAAGATGTCATCGAGCATATTATAGGACAAGAGATATTTGAAGCAGATGATCCCGCAGTAGATATGCGCGAGCTAGCACGTAAACGGCAGTTTGCGGAAAAACGTCGTACCCGAAACTAGTATCTATTAGTAATCTATTTGCTAATGCTTTTAGCGTACGCCTTTGCAAAATAGCTTAGTATCATATCTGCTCCAGCACGACGAATTGAGACAAGTGACTCATCTCGGCAGCGATCTAAATCAAGCCATCCATTTTGAGCTGCAGCCACAATTTGTGAATACTCTCCGGATACTTGGTAAGCCGCTAATGGTAAATCTGTAGATTCTCTCGCATCGCGAAGTATGTCAAGATACGGACCAGCCGGCTTAACCATTAGTATATCCGCCCCCTCCGACTCGTCAAGCTCACATTCCGTAAGCGCCTCGCGCCGATTGGCGGGATTAAGCTGATAGCCTAACTTGTTTAATGATGGAGCTCCTGCTTTTGTTGCGCTACCAACAGCTTCACGAAAAGGCCCATAAAAAGCAGAAGCAAATTTTGCAGAGTACGCCATAATTACTGTTTTTTCAAAATCATTTAAATCAAGAGCTCGACGAATCGCACCTACTCGACCGTCCATCATATCTGAAGGCGCTACAATATCTGCTCCTGACCTAGCCGCAAGAACGGCCATTTTAGCAAGAATTTCTACAGTTGCATCATTGTCTAAATCCCCGGTAAGCGAATCGACCAAACCATCATGTCCATGGCTTGTGTACGGATCTAAGGCAACATCTGCAATAACTGCCATTTCAGGAAGCTCCGCCTTTAAAGAGCGAATTGCCCTTAGAACAAGAGTATCAAGGTTTAAAGCCTCATCTCCATTAGGAGTCTTTAAATCTACATTAATTTTTGGAAAAAGTGCAACTGCGCAAACTCCAAGGCTCAGCAACTCACGACACTCTTCAAGAAGTAAAGGTATGGTCAATCGCAACTGCCCAGGCATTGATTGAATCAATTCTGCAGGGCCATCTCCATCTATTATAAATAGCGGCTGTATAAGGTGCTGTGCATGAAGCTCCGTTTCGTTAGCAAGAACGCGCAAAGCGTTCGAGCCACGCATACGGCGAGGACGGCGAATCAAATCAAGGTGAAAACGATCAGACATAAACATTAGAGTGACAATTGTTCGCTAGAGGGAAAGTGTAAAATTCACGCTTCCCCTAAACGCAATCCAGCCTTTATCTTATTCTAAAAATTATTTCTCTATACGAACATGTCCGTCCAACTTTACGACACCTATAGCCGCAGCATTAAAGACCTAACTCCAGAGGTTAGCAAACCTTTCCGCATCTATTGCTGTGGTCCTACCGTGTATGGCCCAGCCCACATCGGCAATTTTCGCACTTTTCTAATCCAAGACGTATTACGTCGCGTCCTAGAAGTTGACGGTATCGATGTGAAATACGTGCGAAATATCACCGATGTCGACGACAAGACCATTCGCGAGTCACAGGCTAATGGCATCAGTTTGAGAGAGTTCACCGATAAATGGACGGAAAAATTTCATACCGACTGCAATACGCTTAATATTATTCACCCAAATATTGAACCTAGTGCTGTAGAACACATCCCTAATCAAATTGAGCTTGCTAAGAAGCTCGAAGCGAAAGGTCACGCCTACGCCACCGAGGACGGTTCACTATACTTTCGTGTGAGCACTTTTCCTGAGTACGGAAGACTTTCAAAGCTAAATCTAAAAAATATTCGCTCGCAAAGTGAGAACTCTTCTGGTGAGCGTAACGACGCCGACGAGTACGACCGCGAGTCGATAAATGATTTTGCACTCTGGAAATCCCGTAAACCCGAAGACGGTGAAAATTATTGGGATAGTCCATGGGGTGAGGGTCGCCCAGGTTGGCACCTTGAGTGTTCCGCGATGGTTGAAGCATCTTTCGGAGGCGAAACCATTGACCTACATGGGGGTGGCATTGATCTATGCTTTCCCCACCACGAAAATGAAATTGCACAGTCCGAGTGCGCTCATGGTCGCCAATTTAGTCGCCATTGGTTTCATACTGCACACCTTATGGTCGAAGGTGAAAAAATGTCTAAAAGTCTGGGCAACTTATACACTCTAGATGACCTCCTAGGAAAAAGCCATAGTCCTATGGCAGTGCGTTACACGTTGATTGCTGGAAGTTACCGACAGCAGTTGAACTTCACCTTCGATGGCCTTCATGCGGCGAAAAGCGCCCTCACTAGAATAGAACGTTTTGCGGCAGTACTTCTCGAAAAAACCGGAGAGGAAAAAACCACTTTTGCATCCTATATTTCTAGCAATGCTCCCGAAGACTTTGGACGCTTTACAAAAGCATGGGATGCGCTACGAAACAACCTTAACATTGCAGCATGCTTAGGCGCAATATTTGAAGTTATTGGATCGAATCCTACAGCCCCAATGAATGCAGAGCAGGCTCGCTCCATGCTTACAGCTCTTGGTAGCTTGCTTTATGCACTAGGATTAAATTTGTTCACTGCTTGCGACATAGATGCAACTGTACCTGACGACATTCTTGAGCTTGCCAAACATCGGTGGGAGGCAAAGCAAGCACATGACTGGGATAAGGCCGATCAACTCAGAGGCACCCTACTCGCAAAGGGATGGATCATTGAAGATAGCAAGGATGGATTTAATCTATCACGAGTTTAAAAAATACGATACGTGAATGAACTGGGAGAAAACTAACTTAGCTAAAAAATGTCTACAATAGACATAAACGTAATCGGCACCCGTCAATCAAAGTGGGGTGAAGGCCCAATATGGTGGAAAAGCCATCTACTCTACGTAGATATAGAAGGACATCAAATCGTCCGCTTAAATTCAGAAACTGGAAATGAACAAACTTGGGATGTCGGCGAGCGAGTCGGTACGATTGTTCCTAAAATAAGTGGTGGCTTACTGTATGCTGGTGACTCTGGTATCGTGGACTTTAATCCACTAACTGGTGCCAAAAATACATTAGCTGATCCAGAGCGAGAAAAACGAGCTACAAATCGCTTCAATGACGGAAAGTGTGATCCAGCAGGACGTTTCTGGGCGGGTACTATCAGTCTCATAAAAAATACCGGAGACGCTGCTCTTTACATGTTAGACACCGACAACCAGTTAAAAATTAAGCTGCCTGAAGTCACAAATTCAAATGGTATTTGCTGGTCCCCAGATGCTACTATTATGTACTATATTGATACTCCACTAAAAAAAATTCAGAGTTTTAAATATAATATTAAAACTGGAGGAATTAGCGAAGCTTCTGTCGCCGTGGATACAGCAGCGCTTGGATATAAAGGTTCACCAGATGGTATGACAATTGATAGTACCGGCATGCTTTGGGTAGCATTCTGTCATGGTGGGTGCGTTGTGAGATTTAATCCGTATACAGGTGCAAAGTTACAGCAGGTAGATCTGCCTTGTCTAGAGACTACAGCATGCGCCTTCGGCGGAGCCGAACTAGATCGACTTTTTGTGACGACGGGCGTGCATAAAACTCTTACTGAAAAGGATGCTGGGAAAGTCTTTGTGCTCGACGGAATTGGCGTACAAGGAATACCCGCATTTGCATATAAAGGATAAAGCGAATCCGGCATTGACTCACCTGCACAAGCCTTCTGACTTCAACTCTAAAGTTCCTAACACGATGAAAGAAATGTCTACTCTCGAGCAACTACGCCATTCGTGCTCGCATGTTCTAGCAACTGCAGTGCTACGCCTGTATCCAAAAACTCAACTTGATATCGGTCCACCGACTGAAAATGGTTTCTATTACGATATAGACCTAGACCAGCAACTCGATGCCAATGACCTAGAAGCCATCGAGTTGGAGATGAAAAAAATCATCAAAGAAAATCAAAAGTTTATTCGTGTTGAATGCTCGCGCGAAGAAGCGTTCAAAAAAATTAAGGAATCCGGTCAAGAGCGCTACAAATTAGGCCGTCTCAAAGACATTCCAGAGGGTGAGGTAATTAGCTTTTACCAAAATGGAGAATTCATAGATCTATGCGCTGGTAATCATATTAATTATACTAAAAAAATAAAAGCCTTTAAACTGCTTTCTATTGCTGGAGCATACCACCGTGGAAACGAGAAAAATAAGCAACTTCAACGTATTTACGGAACTGCTTTTGAGTCCAAGCAAGCGCTAGCTGATTATTTAGAACAGTTAGAACAGGCTCGTGCACGCGACCATCGCAAGCTCGGTAAAGAGCTAG
Source organism: Verrucomicrobiota bacterium (assembly GCA_036160955.1). Lineage (GTDB taxonomy): Bacteria > Verrucomicrobiota > Verrucomicrobiia > Opitutales > Coraliomargaritaceae. Next base: position 42,223 of record JAYYDJ010000047.1, read on the forward strand.
GATTGTTTACTATAGATAATGATGTCGGACAGGGACTGATTTTATGGAAGCCTGCTGGCGCGATCATACGCGAAGCACTAACTGATTTTATAACCGATGAACTTCGTGCTGCCGACTATGGCATAGTCTATACACCTCACATTGGAAAACTCGATCTGTTTCGTACATCCGGCCACTTCCCCTATTATAAAGCAAGCCAGTTTGCAGCTATTCCTGAACGCGACGAATTTGATAAAGTCGCACAAAGCGGTGTTTCAGCCGGGGATTATGCAAGTCAGCTAGAGAGTGGCGAAATGGATGGCTTTATGCTCCGTCCAATGAACTGCCCAATGCATATAAAGATTTACGGTTCAGAGCCGCATAGTTACCGTGACTTGCCTGTACGTCTAGCAGAATTTGGAACCGTTTATCGTTGGGAAAAATCTGGAGAACTTAACGGCATGACCCGAGTTCGAGGTTTCACTCAAGACGATGCTCATATATTTTGTACGGAAGATCAACTTGCAGAAGAAATTAAAGGCTGCTTGGATCTAGTAAAAACAGTATTTCAGACTCTTGATATGGCGGACTATCGAGTCCGAGTCTCTCTACGAGATCCAGACAGCAGTAAATACGTGGGAGAATTAGAGTCTTGGGATAAAGCCGAAGAAGCGCTACTTCGAATCGTCCGTGAATTAGGCGTTAATTACACAGAGGAACCTGGGGAAGCGGCCTTCTACGGACCCAAGATTGATTTTGTGATCAAGGACGTACTTGGCCGAGAATGGCAGCTTGGAACCGTTCAAGTCGACTATAATCTACCAGAGAGATTTGATCTAAGCTATATTGGCGCAGACAATGAAAAGCATCGCCCTATTATGATCCACCGCGCTCCATTCGGATCACTGGAGCGCTTCTGTGGCGTATTAATTGAACACTTTGCTGGTAGCTTCCCGATATGGTTAGCGCCTGAACAGGTTCGTATTCTGCCAATGAATGATGACCTCGTTCCTGAAGCGCGGGCAATTGAAAAACTGTTTAGAGCAGCTAAGATTCGAGTTAGTGTAGATGCTGTTGCGGATAAGCTAGGTGCTAAGATACGGAAATGCCACGTCGATAAAGTGCCCAATTTTCTAGTACTAGGACGTCAAGAAGCCGAGCAAGGCTTGGTGAAGGTTAACTCACGCGCAAACAAAGCGTTAGAGGGACTTAAGGCACCTAAAGAATTTCTTGGAGAACTGCTGGAAAATATTGCTAATAAAACTCTGCCCGATCCAAAAGACTAGTGGAAAAGCCTAAAGAATTGTCTAGCGCTGAGAAAAAAGAACTGCGAGGTATCGCACAGCGCCTAAGGCCCCATCTTCAAATTGGTAAAAATGGATTGAGCAAACCAGTGCTTGGAGAAATTGAAATGGCCCTGAATAAGAATGGCTTAATTAAAATACGCTTCGAAACAGATCGCAAAAATATAGGCTCTCTATGCAGTCAAATTTCTAAAAAAACGACCAGTGAATATGTGGGAGGTGTCGGCAAAGTAGGTATTTTCTTTCGTGATATGCCGGCTGACGAGAAGTTCTAGAACTACTGCTTTTTTACCCTCTTTACAGTCAATACTAGATCCACTATAGTATAAATAATGTCTGAATATAGTACTGTTAAGAAACTCAAGCTAATTGGTAAAGATCTAGCGGTTCCTTTCCGCAGCATATTGCTGCTTCAAAAAAAAACTACTCGGTCTTCGCGTAATGGAAACCCGTTTATTAATATACAAGTCGGTGATTCGAGTGGTAGTTTTAACGCAAATGCATTTGAGAATACTCCTGCCTATGAAGTTCTACATGCGGCAAATGAAGGGTGCATATTAAGGATTTCTGGAAAGACAGAATATTATCCAAAAGAAAATGGTCAATTTTCACCAAAACTAGATGCAGTCGAATTAGTTACCAAAGAAGAAGCTGAAGCTGAAGGAGCCTTCGAGAATTTAGTGGAAACACCGCCAGAATCTGAGACTGAGTTGTGGGCACATCTTGAAGGCGCTATTGCTGCAATTGAACATCCACAACTGCAAGAGACTGTACAACGTGTTATGGATGAACTTGGTGATCATTTCCGCGTTTGCCCAGCTGCAGTTAATATGCATCATGCTTATCGCAATGGACTACTCGAGCATACCGTGCATATGGTACGTGCTGCCCGAGCTCTGCTGCCACTCTATTTAGAAGTAGATGCAGATTTAGCCACAGCTGGAATCCTTTTACACGACGTTGGCAAACTAGAAGAATACGAGGGTGATTTTGCCACTCGTGTCAGTCGTGTAGGCATCCTACAAGGCCATGTGGTGCTTGGATTTCGAGTAGTCCGTAAAGCAGCACTTCAATCGAAACTAAACGCAGATTTAACCGAACGCCTCGAGCATATTATATTAAGTCATCAAGGTGAAAAAGAATGGGGCGCTGCGGCAATGGCTGCGACTCCAGAAGCAGTCTTTGTTTCTATGGTTGATAATTTAGATGCAAAAATGGGAATGGTGCAGCGCGCACTGCGTAACACTGCTACGGCAGAAATATTTTCTGACTATTTGGCTGGCCTACAAACTCGCGTTTTAATTACTTCCCCAGACAAAAGCTAATCGCATTGAGCAAACACTAAGGGGCATCACAAAGTGCCTCACAAGGCGCTATATAGAATTGATTTTTGATCAGCTACACGTGCGATCTTGTTAACACTGTCCTAAGTTTCTCAACTAAGCGGCTTGAGGCTTGGAAACAAAATTGTATCTCGAATGCTTTCGGCGCCTGTGAGCAAAATAACTAACCGGTCTATACCTAGGCCCATGCCACCCGCAGGAGGCATACCGTGCTCCAAAGCATTGATGAAATCTGTATCCATATCCTGAACTTCCTCGCCTACCTGATCAGTAAACATTTTCTTTTGTATAATAGGATCGTTTTGCTCAGAATATGCAGGCGCAATCTCTTGACCGTTAATACATAGCTCAAATACATCAATGGTAGTGGCATCATCCTGAGTGATTTTTGCTAGAGGGCAAAGCTCTCGAGGTATATGAGTTACGAAGGTTGGCTGAATCAGTCCTGGTTCAATCAATTTCTCAAATACATTGTTGGTGATTTCGTAGTCTTCTAATGCACCGTCGACCTCAATACCCAAAGCGCGTGCTTTTTCAAGCTTTTCGGTACGATCTAGGCTAAACCAGCTGGCATCTTCAGTCGCTTTGAGTATAAGATCCTTATACTTAGCCTCACGCCATTCCCCACTAAGATCTATTACTGTGCCGTCTGGTCGAGCAATTTTGAGCGTACCTATGACAGTCTTTGCCACATGCTGAATAAGACTTTGAGTAAGCTCCATCATGCCACGGAAATCAGTATACGCTTGATATAGTTCGAGCATAGTAAATTCAGGATTATGGCGACGGGATAAGCCCTCGTTACGAAAGACACGACCGATTTCAAAAACACGCTCCTCACCGCCAACAAGCATACGCTTTAGATATAACTCTAGTGCTATACGCATGTAAAACTGACAATCGAGGGCGTTGAAGTGTGTCGTGAAAGGACGAGCTGCTGCGCCACCAGCAACGCCTTGTAATACCGGTGTCTCCACTTCTTGAAAGTCACGCTCCCATAGAAATTGGCGCATTTGCTTAATAATAGCTGCGCGTTGCTTAAAGCGATTGCGAGACTCTTCATTAACAATTAAATCTAGATAACGTTGCCGATAAATTTTTTCGTCATCTTTAAGCCCTGACCATTTTTCAGGAAGTGGTCGTAATGCTTTGGAGACCAAGGTATAACTCTTTGCTCGTACAGTGATCTCACCAGTCTTCGTTTTAAATAAGTGTCCACTGATTCCTATAATGTCACCAAGATCTAATTTTTTAAAATAGGTATTGTATTCACCTTCAGCAAGCTCGTCTCGAGTAACATAACACTGAATTTGGCCTGCACTATCTTGAATTTTAATGAAGCTAGCTTTGCCCATTAACCGGAAAACAACAATACGCCCCGCTACATTTACCAGCGCTTGATCAGAATCTTCTAGACTCTCATCATAAGCGGCGATAGCCTCAGCTGTAGCATGCATCTTCTTAAAATTTGCAGCGAATGGATTGCGCCCAGCTGCGCACAGATTTTCTAGCTTCTGAAGGCGGACCGCATATAAATCATGCGTATTGTCCTGATTGTCATTTGTATCAGTCATATTACCAGCACGCGAAAATGCCTCGATCAACTAGAATGGCAAGGTCATTTCAAAAGCTAACTAACAAAGATAATAGGATGATTTCTACAAAATAATTAAAAAAACTAGCCAATTCGTGCTCCTATGCTTCCTTATTAGTAACTGACTAAAAAGCATTATATGATAGGACTCATCGAAAACACTGGAACACCTCGCGAAGTCGGATATTTAGTCGGTCTTGTAGACTCGATTTTTAAAGAAGGAGGATCACTGCAAACAGTGCTTGGATTGGATCATCGACCACAACAAGCAGCTATGGCGCTCTCGGTTGCATCCTCCTTTGAATCGGATCAATCCCTTCTTGTTGAAGCGGGGACTGGCGTCGGTAAAAGCCTCGCATATTTAATTCCTGGTATCCTGCACTCGGTCGACTCAGAGAGACCCTTCATTATATCTAGCCAAACCATTACGCTTCAGGAACAAATCCGAAGTAAAGATCTCAAAATTTGCCAGCAGCTATTTAAACAAGTAGAAGAATTACAGCGTTACGCCAATTTTAAGACAGCTCTTATGGTTGGACGAGGCAACTATTGTTGCACTACACGCTTAGGAAATGCTCTAAAAGATGCTCAATCTAAACAGACTGAAATTTTCCCTACTGAGCAAAAGCAAGAGCTACTGCGATTAGCAAAATGGTCATCGGCTTGCTCGAGTGGAGTCATCCAAGAACTCACGCCTCCTCCCCTACTTGAAGCTTGGGATGCGGTCAACGCGGACAGTTCTACTTGCTCAGGCAAGAATTGTGACCCATCAATTTGCTTTTACCAGCGTGCTCGCAAGCAACTACTAGGCGCTAATTGTGTCATCGTTAACCATAGTCTACTTTTTTCCTTAATCGGTGCAGGCATGCCGCCAAAAGGCAGTTCTCGAGGTGTACTTCTTACCGATGATTTTGTGGTGCTCGATGAAGCGCATCGAGTACCCTCTATTGCTACCGATCACTTTGGTATCCACGTTAGTTCTTATTCAGTCGATAGAGCACTAAAACGCCTCTATAATCCTCTTACAAAGGGTGGAATATTGAAGAAGAATGGAAGTCAGTGGGATCTAAATGCGGTGGATGAAGCAATCGTGGCCTGTCGAGAATTTTTTGCGCACATTGGTGAGGTCATTCTTTGTAAAAAACCCATCCAGCGTATTTATGAGCCAAACTTCTGCGATAACATAATCTCTCAACCACTAAAAGAAGTTGCGGAGCGAATAGCAGTTATTGTTCAAAAGATTGATGACGAGCTTATGCAAGATGAATTAAAGGATCACCGCAGTCGTATTCTTAGCTATCAAGATACGATCAATGGCTTTATAAAAATTGCTGAAGACAATCATGTATACTGGATCGAGCGCGGCGGAAAAAACGGTCAGATCGTAACCTTGCGTAGCGCCCCGCTTAATGTTGCACCCGCCTTGCGCGAGGCGCTCTTTAGTCGTCATACTGGGGCAGTTTTAACAAGTGCTACGCTCTCAAATGGACAAAATATGGACAGTTACCAATCAAAAGTTGGTGGTGATGGAGCGGAAACACAAATCGAATCCTCTCCATTTAATTATAATAAGAATTGCAGTATTTATATAGCAACCGATTCTCCATTGCCAGAACCGGGTGCTGGTCGGCTTGATCTAGACTATCTATCCAATATGATTACTTGGTGCAGTCGCCATCAGAGCGGTGGATCACTTGTTCTGTTTACAAGTCATTTTGATCTGCGCAAAGTTCGTGAGCGTACAGAAGCCTTTTTTAAAAAAATAAAGCGTCCACTGTTCTGTCAGGGATACGAGTCTTCCCGCAGTGAGCTAGTCAGAAAATTTCAAAATTCAAGCAACGGAATCTTATTTGGAACCGATAGCTATTGGACTGGTATCGATATTCCTGGCCCTGCTCTCTCACAAGTAATCATTGCAAGGCTCCCATTTGAGAACCCAAATCATCCTGTAAGTGAAGCACGTAATGAGTATATCAACTCATTAGGCGGCAATCCGTTCAATGACCTCATTATTCCAGAAGCTCTCGTACGTTTTCGGCAAGGCATGGGACGCCTAATTCGTCGCCATGAAGACCGAGGATCTATCGTTATTTTAGACTCAAGAATTGTCTCAAAGCCGTATGGTCGCCAATTTATTGAAGCTCTGCCGACTGATAAATATAAACGATTCAACCGACATAACCGAGAAAGTATTTTTATTTCACCTCCCGCCGAATAGATTAACCAATAAAACCTATATTCGAGATGAAGAAATCTGCAGTATTTCAGCCAAAAGTTGACAGTAATCCAGATAATATGCTTTTCCGATTTAGTCTTGGTCAAGCACTCTACGATGAAGGAAAAATTCAAGTTTGTATACCTCATTTAGAGCGCTGTGTGCAATCACGATCAGACTGGATGCTGCCTCGAATTTTACTCGGCAAGGCGCTTCTTGCTAACGGCGAATCGGCGCACGCAAAGATTCGATTAGAAGAAGCACTACAATTAGCAATTGATCAGCACCATGATGGCCCAGCAGAAGAATTACGATCCCTGCTGGCAGATCTTTAAGCGTAGCATACTAGGATAATAATTAAAAAATTGCTCTATAATATCATCTATGAAAGTCACTTACAAACGCCTAGATTGGGAGCAGGCACTACTTGCAGAAGTCACTCATCGATTATGTGCTCTTAGCTCTGCTAATTGGATTGATCTAAGTGATCGTATCGTGCTAGTGCCTACGGTACAAGCTGGAAGACGCTTACGCGATGAATTGGCAATCTATGCTAGCAAGCTTGGTGGTGGCTTATTGCCACCTAGAATAATGACCCCGGACACCTTGATTGTTAACGAACTAATACGATTGAATGTTGCCAATGAAGCTTGCGTCACCAGCGCTTGGGCAACAGTACTAGAACAAATAAATTACGAACATTTTGAAGCCCTTTTTCCTATAAAACCAGCACCTACGTTAACCTGGAGGATTGGCATGGCACGTCAAATGATGCAACTGTGTCAGACACTCGGTGAAGATGGACTGTCGCTTAAGGCAACTTCTGAGCTAGCCAATTCTGAGGGAATTGAATCTGAACGCTGGCGCGAACTTGCTCGACTTGAAGGACTGTACTTTGATCACCTCAAACGTGCACAGCTAATTGACCCCAATTATGCTCGTCTCTCCATCGCAGAAAGCTACGAAGCCCCAAATAATATAAAAAGTATTATATTAGCGGCAACTCCTGACCCGCAACCTCTCGCGCTTAGAGCAATCCAAAGTGCAGCCACAAAGACGCAGATTGAAATTTGGATCTATGGCCCAAAAAAAGGTGACTTTTTTGATGATTGGGGAAGACCTCTGACAAGTAAATGGAGTGAGAGATCGCTAGATTTCGAAAATTGGAATTGTCAAATGCAATCACTTTTCGATCCACAAAAAGTTGGGACACAGCTGGCTTCTAATATAAAAGAATCCAAACCTGAATCAGTCCTAATAGGCCTAGCTGACCCATCCCTTAATTCTGTTGTTGCCGATGAGCTGCGTGCTAAAAACATTCCATTCTTCGATCCTAATGGAAAGCCATTACACTTGGGTGGCATTGGCCGACTCGCTGATTTACTATGCGAACTTGCCAAGGAAAGTTCGATAGCAACTGTGCGCACAATTTTACAGCACCCAGATATCATGCGCTGGTTAAATGCCGATGGGGAGCAACAAAAAGAAATACTCTCAACAATCGATCGCCTATTTAATAAACATTTAACCGCTGACTTGGATGCTCTTCGCCACTTTAATACAAATGAAATACTAGGTGGCGCGCTCGATCGAATCAGTGATTTGTTAAATAAACTACTGCGCACTAAGAAATCCTTCGCTGATACAATAGCAGAGACTCTACAGATGATTTATGCATCCTATGAGATTCATTCAGAAAGCCCTCATTCCAATCATTTCAAGGAGTGCGCGATTACAGTACGTCACTTATTACAACAAACGAGAATAGCAGAAAATCTATTTTTAAAACTTCCCCCACAATTAGTTCGTTCAACATTTCAGCACTCACTAAGGCAAACTGCCGTCTATTCGGACCGTCCAAGTAATGCCCATGACTTGCTCGGTTGGTTAGAATTACTCTGGAATGATGCGCCTCAACTAATCTTAGCAGGCATTAACGAGACTATCGTACCCGAATCGGTAAGTGGGGATGCCTTCTTACCTGAAAGTCTGCGTATCAAGCTTGGACTGCGCACGAACGAGCAACGCTTTGCGCGAGATGCCTATCTAATTGAAGCGCTCTGCCATAGACGCCGTGAAAAAGGAAGCGTTCAGATTCTAGTACCACAAATGACTACAGATGGATCTCCATTAAAACCATCTAGGCTACTATTTCTAGGCCATTCGAATACGCTCTTGGCGCGCACTAAGAAATTATTTTCTCCATCGGAAAATAACACAGGTAAAATTACCCACACCTTGGCTTGGAAATTAAAGCCACCGTCTAGTCTAAAATGTCCTGATTCACTTTCAGTCAGTGCTTTGAATAGTTATTTGCAATGCCCTTTTCGCTTCTTCTTGAAATATATTCTGAAGATGCAACCGATTAATGTGGATACACGCGAATTGAGTGCTGCAAGCTTCGGCAACTTATTTCACGATGTTGTCGAATCGCTTTCTGAACAAACCCTAAATCACCAAACTACAGTAAGTGAGCTTAAAAATACCCTACATAAGCATGCTAAAAACCTCATTATAAAACGCTACGGTAAAAAACTAACATTTGCTCTACGCTTGCAGCAGGAGGTATTACTCAATCGCCTATCAGCTTTTTGCCAACGCCAAGTAGAAGATATTCAGATCAATGGTCATATTGATAGCATCGACACAGAAGTCGATTTTGATGACTTTAAAATTGAAGGGTATACAGTTAACGGCCGCATTGATCGGATAGATTGTCGCGGTGATCGGAAAGAATTAATTGACTATAAAACCAGCGATAGCCCTAAAGACCCAATAAAGGCACATTTGGTTAAATTAAGCCAGAAGGCACCCCCTCAACATCTACCTAAAGAAGCTTTCTTTGAGTACAATGGTAAGACATTTCGTTGGGTGAATTTGCAACTCCCACTCTATGCACTTGCTACACAATCTACAAATAAAGGCAGGAGCGAAGTCGCATATTTCAACCTTGGTAAAACTCTTGAAAAAAGTTTGATTCAGCGCTGGGACGGACTAGATGAACTTCATCTAGATTCGGCTCATGCATGCGCAGCCGCAGTAATTAAAAAGATTCAAGCGGGTCATTTTTGGCCGCCAAATGAAGCTGTCTTAGAAGCGCACGATGACTTCGCTGGGTTCTTTCCTGATGGGATTGATAGGAGTGTGGATTCTGACGCTTTCAAAAATTACCAGTTCGCATGAATACGATTAAAAACATAGCTATTTCGGCTTCTGCTGGTTCTGGTAAAACATACAATTTAACCAATCGATTTATCTATTTACTTCACCTCAATGAGCGCCCAGATCGCATTATTGCTTTAACATTTACACGTACTGCAGCCGGTGAATTCTTTCAAAAAATTATTCAGAAATTATCTCAGGCAGCTGAAAGTAAGTCAGCAGCAGCCGAGCTTTCCAAAAAAATTGATATTCAGGCAGATCAAGTACGGTATAAAGAATTGTTACGCCTAATTATTAGGCACATGCATCGACTGAATTTACAAACTCTCGACAGTTTTTTCTTTCAGATTGTTTCTGCATTTTCTCTTGAGTTAGGCTTACCGAGTCAGCCTATATTAATGGACGAGAATACATCGATGCGAATGCGCGACCAGGCCCGCGATCATATTGTATACAAGCTCGGTGACGCAGGCACAGAAATAGAAGCATTTTGGCAGGCTTTCCGCCAAGCTACATACGGGCAAGAATCTCGTAGTATCGAAGCAACAATTTCCGATTTCATCAAAGACTTATACACGCATTATTTAGAATCGCCCGATATAAAAAAGTGGGGACAAATACAATCTATTTGGCCAGATGGATGCCCTTGGCATAACCAAGGGACGGTCAACTGGGAACTTCTCGCTGACAATTGGCTAGCGAATCAACCTGAAGGACTTAGCCTATCTCAAAGCAATGATTTTGAAACGCTTGCTGATAAAGTCAGAGAGTACCCAAAATATGAGAAAACAAATACATTACTAGATCGTGCCATCGAGCAAATAAGTGATTTATCCAGTGGCAAGGTGATCTTAAAATCTGGGCGTGGTGACAATAAACACGTAACTCTTGAGGGTAAATCCCTGCAAGCGCTCAGCGCAATTATTCAAGCGATTACTTGGCATCACCTACACCGCGCCCTACAAAACACTCAGGGAGTCTTCGGTATTTTACAAGCGTACGATCAAAGTTACGAAGAATTAGTCCGCCGCCCAGGTAGGATTGCTTTTTCCGATTTAAATCACTTACTCGCACCCAGTGGTGCAGAGTCACCAATGCAAAAAATCGATAGTGAAAATAGGACACTCCTAGATTTTCGCTTGGATGGGCAATACGACCACTGGTTATTCGATGAATTTCAAGATACAAGCCGATCTCAGTGGCAAGTCGTCGAAAATTTAATCGACGAGGTTGTACAAGATAGTTCAGCAGAGCGCTCCTTATTTTATGTAGGGGATACCAAGCAATGCCTGTACTTGTGGCGCAATAGTGATGACCGTCTTTTTAACCAAGTTCAGAAGCGCTACACTAATATTGAGCAAGAAACTTTGAGTATGTCATGGCGCTCTGCTCCAGCAATATTAGATGCTGTCAATGAAACCTTTGATGACAATGCACTTATCCGTGAAAATTTCTCCGCTGTTACTGCCGCTCGCTGGAAACAGGCCTGGCAAAGACATATACCCTCAGAAAAAACTGCAGACCTAAATGGCTACGCCTGTTGGATTAAAGTCGAAAAAGCTAGCCACCCAACACGTAATGAAAAAATTGTTGAGCTACTGGAGAAAATACAACCGATTGCTCATGGGATGAGTGTTGGTGTGCTTGTTCGAAAAAATGATCACGCCAATGAAGTCGCCGCTTACATTCGAGAACATAGCGATATACCAGTACATACTGGATCTGCAATTGAGCCAGCCAAAGATAACGCTGCAGGGGCAGCATTGCTAGCGATGCTGCGCTGTGCTGCGCACCCATCTGATAAGCATGCAGCCGGCTTCTTGCGCTGCATAGATGCATCCACTATCGGAGTATCACTGGCTTCACGAACAAGTGAATTAAGACAACGACTCTTAAACGATAGTCACGAATCCGCGGTGCGCTGGGCCTGCGATAAAATTACTGAGCACTTAAATAAAGACGACGATCGACATCGAAGCCGCTTGCAGCAACTCATCGTTGCCACACGTGCTTTTGACCAAGAAGAGAACAGAAGTATCGACTCCCTATACCATTATTTACTGCATTCAAAAGGAGGGGAATACACACCCGGCGATGCAGTTATAGTTGAAACAATCCACAAATCTAAGGGCCTCGAGTATGATCTAGTCATTCTTATCAACGAGGATAAATCGGAAAGAAACGAGAGACGTATCAGTCCAAAAATTAATATCGATGGAAAGATAGAGTGGTTAGTAGAGCCTATTAAAAAAGAGCTCATGCAAGCAGACCCTCAGCTTTCAGAGCTCTACAAGCAGAACAAAAGTCAAAATGATTTTGGAAATTTGTGCGCGCTCTATGTTGGCATGACTCGGGCAAAGCGTGGACTGTATATGCTCAGCGACTTTGATAGAGTTAGTGCTGGCTCAACTGTCCACTATTTACGAGATCGCCTTGGTAGTAATGCCAACGAAGAAGGCGTCTTGTGGCAGACTGGAGATCCTAATTGGGCGCAGTCGTTTTATACCAAAAAAAATTTGGATAACTGTAAAGAATCAGTAACACAAAAGTCATCCTTTGAAATTGCGCATCCAAGATTGGAATTAGTCCGGCCTTCTTTTGATAAGCTAGCACACGTTACAGCGAGTACATTTTTTGACCTGAATGAAAGTGCAAGTGAGTACGGTAGTGCCGTGCACGAAGCTTTTGAGCAAGTAGAATGGTGGGGAGACACTACACTAAAGTCCTTAAAGAGCAGCAATCGATCGGAATCTGTAATCCAATGTATGATTAAATGTTTCTGCGATCCAGTAATTCTTGAATTATTCACTATGACCGATAAACAGACAGTTCTATGGCGTGAAAAATCGTTTAGCTTGGTTCAAGACGAAAAACTGATCAATGGAGTGTTTGACCGCGTCCATCTACAAAAAAATAAATCTGGATCTTACGAAAAAGCAATCATCATAGATTTTAAAACAGATTGCATAAATAAAGATAATACGATTACCCAAGCAGTTGAAAAGCACCGCACGCAAATGCTTACTTATCAGTCAGCACTATCTGCACTAACTGGAATTGAAACAAGCTCGATAGAGCTTTATCTAATATTTACTTCAATTGCCACGCGAATCGTACTTTAGGGAATACTTGGCACAGGTAAATCAACTTCAACGTCTACGTCATAATCGACCCCCTCGATTGCAAAGCCAAATAGATTGAGAAAGTTTTTTTGGTAACCTGTAAAATCGGATAGCTCAATGAGTGTTTCACTCGAAATTTCTGGCCAAATTTCCTGTACGGCTGCTTGAATTTTGGGATCCATTTCCCAGTCATCAATGCGAATGCGACCTGATTCATCGAGTTGTAAATCATCGCCATATAGGCGCTGATTGAACAAGCGCACAATTTGCTCAATGCAATCCTCATGTGTTCCCTTCGCTTTCATAATCTTAAAGAGAATGGAAATATATAGCGGCACTACTGGTATCGCCGAACTAGCTTGAGTAACTACAGCCTTATTTACAGATACATAGGCATTACAGTCATATTTAGCGGTAATTGCAAAAGCAGCTCGTTCAACATCTTTTTTTGCAGCGCCAATGGTTCCATTCGTGTATACTGGCCATGTGATTTCTGGTCCTATGTAAGAGTAAGCTACAGTTTTGGCACCTTGTGCTATTACACCTGCTTGAGCGAGTGCCTGCATCCACAGTTCCCAATCTTCTCCGCCCATCACTTTAACTGTATCTTCAGCTTCCTGCTCCGTCGCAGCATCTATAGTAATATCACTTACCTGTGCCTTATCGGTATCAAGAGTACGATTTGTATAAGTTCCTCCGATTGGCTTGAGGCAAGATCTATAAGTCTCCCCACTAGCTGGATCTGTACGACGCGGAGATGCCAAACTATAAATGACCAAATCAACTTGGCCTAAGTCAGCTTTTATCATATTAATAGTCTGCTCTTTTACTTCTGCAGAAAATGCATCCCCATTAATACTTTTTGCATACAATCCAGACGCATGAGCAGCTTTCTCGAAAGCAACTGAATTATACCATCCAGCACTAGCAGGCTTACCCTTCAAGGAAGGTC
>JAYYDJ010000048.1:0-3552 GCA_036160955.1 Verrucomicrobiota bacterium
TGCTCCACATGATCGAAGAGCCTAAGCAAACGCTCTTCCGATTCAACGAAGACGTGCAGGTCACAGCCACCAACCTCGATACTACCTGCGAACGCCTCGAGGTCATCGCAATTGAGAAAGCCAATGCCACTCCTGATATAAAAAACACCCTAGATTTGCAGCGCATCGAAGCTCACGAGAATGTAGTAATCAAACAGACTGGCCGCATTTCGACCGCAAAGAAAGCCATCTTCTTGCCGAAAGAGGGTAAGGTTGTACTTGAAGGCAGCGCCGTGGTTAAGGACGAGCAAGGCCGCGCCGCTGGCCACCGTATGACGCTCTTTCAAGGCCAGGGTCGTGCCATCGTCGAAGGTGGTGGTCTAGAAGGTGAGCGTGCTCGTGTGACGCTTCCCAGTATGTCAGTTAGTCAATAAGTTATTGAAATAATGTTTAAGGGGTAAGTGCTTGCTAGTCCAAGCCATTTTGCTGGATTTTTTTCAGCTGATTAGCATCCACCACATCTGGTGCCCGCTTGTCTTTGCCAGCAGTTTTATTGTATCGGCCTGTAAGTTTATCTTTTTCGTAACGGGTAAACCCATGCTTTTCGACATTTTCATCGGTCAACTTACTCTTGGTCGAAGCTTCAGTATATTTGCTAGAAACATTGGGCGAGTGAAATACCTTTCGCACTGGGTTACCCGTTTTTGGGTGCGCCGTAATCGGATCGTCAGCCATACGCTGAATGTACTCAAAGGCCTCGCCGTCGGAACCATCGGGTAGTATTTCTTGATATACGTAGGTGGGCATCTTACGAATAGTTAAAATATGAGTATATAATGAAATATAGAACTGATCGCCTCGCAACTCGAATCTTATATCCCATCTTTCCATGTAATTCTGAGCTTCTATTAGGCACTCTAAAACACTCATTTATAGGACTTAATGAGTGAAATATTAGCTATGATCGTCGGAGCTATATATGTAGATTCTTTGCCTTTGTAGCTCTTTACATTACCAGTCTCTTTACCAAGATAGAACTTAGTGTCTAAAAAGAACATGGGCAGCTTGATGCTGCCTGCGAATTAGAAATGAAACTGATATTTTGTCCCTTGCTCCTTATCGCGTGTATAAGCATTGGCCACGCTTATACATTTACATCAAGTGAAGGCGCTAAATTCGATGGTGAACTCCTTAGGGTCCGGAGTGATAGCGTAAGGGTCAAGCGCGCATCAGATAATACAGAATTTACCCTGAATAAATCCAGGTTTTCCTCAGAAGATCAGCAATATTTCAAAGCTTGGGCAGAAATAAACCGTAACATACCCAATGGTCGAAGGCTACAAGCAATTATTGCGGATAAGTATTCCCAGAATAGCTTATATATTGGAGGTACTACGGGATGGAAAAAAAGAGAGAAGGGCACGGGCGAGATCATCGATCGTGAGTTTAGTTATGTAACTCCAGAGAACGACTTTAAACAGGCGACAGCACATCCTAAGCCGGGCATATGGAATTGGGAACATGGTGATAAATGGATTGAGCATTGCGCTAAAATAAATCAAGTCGTCCGGCTTCACGGTCCGATCAGTCCTCAATGTTCTGTGTGGGCGATGGAAGATCACCGTACAGCAGAAGAACTGGAGCAGAACCTAATCGAATACATGACTGCACAGTGTCAGCGTTATGATGCCTACGAGCATGTCAAATGGATGGACGTCGTTAACGAGACTGTTACAACTAAAGGTAGATGGTTTGGACCTAAGCCAGGTACGGATAAATGGGAAAACCCGTGGACGATAATTGGATATGACCTAAGCCATCCACTTATGCCACCACTCTACATAAAAATGGCTTTTGAAATCGCGACGCAGCACGCGCCAAATACGAAGCTAATCATCAACCAGCATGGTGGTATGGAAGATATGATGTGGCTTACGGTTAAAGATTTAGTTATCTATTTACGTGAGCAGGGGTTGAGGGTCGACGGGATCGGTTGGCAAGCGCATGTCGATACCGGGTTTGAAAATGTTCCCTATAATATTGAGCGCTTGCACCAATTAATTGATTGGGCACACAGCAACGAACTTTCCTTCCACATAACTGAAATGAATGCTTGGTTAGGGGGAGAACAGAAGGACTACGAAGCACAGGCTGAGACTTTTGCAGCCATTCTCGAAGCATTACTTGAGCACCGCTTGAATGGTGAGATTAGTTGGAACGTCTGGAATATCACAGATGGGCTAGCGTGGATTAAAAATAGAGGTAAAGAGGGCACCCTTTTCGATGCGAACGGAGAGGCCAAGCCAGCCTATTATGCGGTGCAGGAAGTATTAGAAAACCCTCCACCCCCTAGGGCGCCATTAGGTGGCACACCAGGTTTTTAAATTATTTTTCCATGGCTACCCTACAGATATGGTTCGAAGCAACGCGCCCTAAAACACTGCCCGCGGCGGTCGCACCTGTTGTGCTAGGTACGGCGATGGCACATAGCGACGGGCAATTGCATCTCTTACCCGCGGCTATCTGCCTAGTCTTCGCCCTGCTAGTGCAGATTGGGACGAATTTTGCCAACGACTATCTCGACAGTATAAAAGGCACTGACACGGATGCTAGACTGGGGCCTCGCCGTGCAGTGGCGGCAGGTCTAGTCTCAGCATCCACCATGAAGTGGGCAGCGATCGGTATACTGGCTTTTGCCTTCTGCCTTGGTTTGAGCCTGATCCACTTTGGGGGTTGGTCGTTACTTGCGGTGGGGATATCCAGTGTCCTCTGCGCATGGTTTTATACCGGAGGGCCCTATCCACTGGCCTACAATGGCATGGGCGATGTCTTCGTGGTCTTGTTTTTTGGTCTCATCGCTGTTGGCTGCACTTATTTCGTGCAAGCTGGCTTTGTCTCTCATGAGGTCATCTTACTCGGACTAGCATGCGGCCTAGTTATTAATAACATATTAGTAGTGAATAACTACCGAGATATCGATGAAGACATTCGGGCGAATAAGCGCACATTAGTCGTGCTTCTCGGGCGACGTTGGGCACTGGTTCAATATGGGCTGTCCTTGATCTTTGCTGGGGGGATACTCAGTTGGCTTGTCTGGCAGGGTAGGGGTCCGATGATTCTGTTAGGCTGGCTGGCTATTGCTTACGGATTTAACTTGCTTAGACAACTAACCATGGCGAATACACCCGTCGATTTTATGGGAGCACTCAAAGGGGCGGCTTTGCTTGTTGTCGCTTACAGCGGGCTAGTTTCTTTGGCTCTGTTCTATTTTTAAGGTAGAGGTTCCTGCCGCGCTACCGATCCACCATCCTATTACTTGCCCTGCACTATGCAGATTACAGATATGCTTGATACATTAGAGTCTACGGCTCACTAAGAGCTGGAAGAATGTATATTATTAAATCGATCTATGGGCAGTCACAAAATACCTGAACCTGAACGCTTCAAAGGCTTTGCGAACTGGGTGCAAGATATTGTGGCGCGTGGCTTGGTCTCGCTTCTTCAAATTTTGCCTATTTGTTTAGCTTACAAAATAGGGCGAGTCGCTGGTTGGCTTTCTTGGAAATTCATGTC